>CAZDYM010000102.1:0-8245 GCA_964509325.1 uncultured Phycisphaeraceae bacterium | reverse complement strand
CCAGGCTGATGGCCGATACCGGCCTGATCGTAATCGTCTCCTTCATCTCGCCCTTCCGCTCCGAGCGGCAACTCGCCCGGGAGATGATGACCAAGGGTGAGTTCTTCGAGGTGTTCATCGACACGCCGATCGAGGAATGCGCGCGAAGGGATCCGAAAGGTCTCTATCGGAAGGCGATGAGCGGCGAGATCAAGAACTTCACCGGCATTAGTTCACCCTACGAGCCGCCGGAAAATCCCGAACTGCATCTGCGCACCGTCGGGACGGATCCGAACGATCTGGCCATGCGGATCGAAGAAATGCTGGCAACCCGGATGAATGGAGAGACGACGCGTGATCGAGACGTTTGAACAAGCGGCACTGGCGGCCGGCCGGACCATTCTCGAGGTTTACGAGGCGGGCATCCATGTCACGCTGAAGCCCGATTGCTCGCCCGTCACGGAAGCCGACGAGCGGGCCGAAGCGGTGATCCTCGCCCGCCTCGCCGAAGCGCTGCCAGGCGTGCCGGTGGTCGCCGAGGAGGCGGTTTCGGCAGGCAAGGTGCCAGACATAAACGGGCGGCCCTTCATTTTGGTCGACCCCCTCGACGGCACCAAGGAGTTCATCAATCGCCGGGCGGAGTTCACCGTCAACATCGCGCTGATCGAAAACGGCATACCGGTGGCCGGCATCGTCTACGCCCCTGCCCTCGGCATTGCCTATGTCGGCTCCCGCGCCGGCGCCTTCAGACTGACGGTCAATCCGGATTTCACCATCGCCGACCGCCGGCCGATCGCCGCGCGCGTCTGCCGCACCCCGCCGGTCGCCGTGGCCAGCCGTTCGCACAACAATGCGGAGACGGAAGAATTCCTGGCGGAGAACGGCATCACCGAATATCGGTCGATCGGATCGTCGCTCAAGTTCTGCCTGCTGGCCGAAGGCGAGGCCGACGTCTATCCCCGCTTCGGCCGGACCATGGAATGGGACACCGCGGCAGGCGACGCCGTGCTCCGGGCGGCCGGCGGAGAGACACGCTGCCTCGACGGCACGCCGCTCGCCTATGGCAAGACCGAGCAGGCCAGCGACACGGATTTCGCCAACCCGTTCTTCATCGCCTGGGGAGCCGGTGAGGACCAGCCTTAGAGCGTTTCCTGGCTAGGTTGGTCAGCTACAGGATGCGATCCACCGCCGACCGCGTCCGCTCCTCGTCGCTCGTCCTACACGAGGAATTCCGGGACCCGCCCCTCCGGCAGCACCGCCTCCGGTGAGTGAAGATCGGGCCTGCCGATGTCGGCGAGGATTTCGTTCGCCACCGTCTCGCCGAGTTCGTGCGAACTGGTAATGCCCTGCACGAAGGGAAACTGGTGCAGTAGGAAGGGCAGCGCGAGGCAGTAGAGCCGATTGCTGAGCGGTTGTTCGACGACGATCCGGAAAGAACTGTCGAGCGCGATACCGCCGGCTTCCTGTTCCGCCATGGGCTGGCTGCCGATCTGCACCTGACCTTCGCTGCGAGCGCTCGCCTTTGAAACGCCACCCTGGCGCCTGAGGCTCGGAAAGGGGATCTCGTCGGCGGTGAGCCCTCCCTGCCCGGTCGCATCGACCAGCGTATCAAAAACCAGTTCGCCCTCCGGCCGGGTGATGATCGCACCACGCTCGGGTGTATCGATGTCGAGATCGTAGTCGCCGCCCAGCGCGACGATGTCGAGCACGCCGGCGCGGCGCAGCGCCAGCACCCGCTCGATCGAGGCATGCGGCACGGTCGCATAGTCATCGACGAACAGGCTCTTGAAGTGGCGGTGGAAGCGCTTCAGGTCGCGGGCGTTGAGGTGCGGCACGGCACGGGCCACGACCTCGTGCATGCGCAGGATCGCATAGCGCCAGGCCATGGTCGTCAGGGTTTCATAATTCTGCTTCGCCTCGGCCAGGTTGAGCGCTGCCCACAGGAAGGGATCGCTTTCCTGGCGATCGGCGAAATAGGCGGCTTCGATCGTCTCGACCGTCAGTCCGGCAAGGCCGATCTTCGCCGCATAGTCCGGATCGTCGGCGGCCAATTCTTCGCAAAAGAGGGCAAAGACCGCGTCCAGCAGGTCGTCGCGGCCGGATGCGACCAGATCGTCGACGGCCTCGTCGGTGCAGATCGACAGCGGCGCATAGGGGATGGGGAAATAGAAATCGGCCTCGGGCAGCATGCCCTTGCGCGACATCAGCGCGATGGAGAACCCCTCGCTGTCGGCGGCGCGGTGGAACTCGAGAAGGCCGCCCTCGTCATGGTAGAAGGTGCCGTGGCTGGTGGCGACGGTCACCATGGCGTCGATCCCGCTCAGCGACGTCCCGAGAATGCCGACGCGGCCCGCCGGAATGTCCTTGAGCAGCGGCGCCGGCCAGGGCGAGGCGAAATAGCCTGGCTTGACTTCGGTAAGGTCGGGAAAGCTGTGCCCGGTCGCCATGACCACATGACCGAAGGCATAATGTTCGCTCGGCAGATCGGGACGCGACACCGTCACCCGGATCTCGTCCCGCTGAAGCGCGACATCGGTGACTTCGTGGCCGGCCTTGATCGTGACGGTATGGCCCGCGGCCCGGCCGGTGGCGACGACCCGATCGAACTGCGCCTTGAAATATTCACCGAGGACCACGCGCGGAAGGAACTCGCGATCATTGATCTGGGCCGGTTGCACCCGCAGGCGATCGAGTTCCTCCGGCGGCTGGCGCTCAAGCCATTCGACCAGCGTTTCGCCGATCGCGGGTATTTCGATGCTAGCAATATTGGCGAGCATGGCGCGGTCGTTGACGGCGGGATGATAGGGCATGCCCCGGCCGGCGACGGCCTCCTTCTCGAATACCGTGATTTCCAGCGGCCGCGCGGAGGAGAGAAGTTTGCGAAGGCAGTAGATCGCGGTGGGCCCAGAACCGATCAGGGCAATGGTGTCGTTCATGTCACGCCTTTCGCGAAGATCCGGCCGTAGACATCGCCGGATCGAGGGACAGCCGCAGGGCGGGCTCAGGTCGCGGGTCATGTTCAGGTCGGCCGCTTCCGCCTTCCTCACCCCTTCCGACCTGCCGCTCTCGGACCCGCCCTAAGCGCTCCAATCGCCACTTTGTTCCATGGGGCGGAAAATTTCCCTATGCCGGGCTGGTCCCCTCCCCGTCGGCCCGACGCATGCTGCGATAGAGGGTCGACCGGCTCACCCCGAACTGGCGGGCGGCGGCGGCCAGCGGCGTCCCGTGGCTCATGGCGTCGAGGGCGGCATCGATCTCGTGCGCCATCAGCTTGACGGGGCGTCCGATCGGGCTGCCGCGGGCTCGGGCCGCCGACATGCCGGCCTTGGTGCGCTCGGAGATCAAAGCCCGCTCGAATTCGGCAAGCGCGCCCATGATGTGGAAGATCAGGATGCCGCCGGCCGATGCGGTGTCAACCGACTCGCTGATCGAATAAAGCCCGATCTCCTTGCGCCCGAGTTCGGCCACCACCTCGATCAGATGCGACAGTGACCGACCCAGCCGGTCGAGCCGCCAGATCACCAGCGTATCGCCGGGCGAAAGTTCGCCGAGCGCGCCGACCAGGCCGGGACGCGAACGGGATGCCCCCGACAGGCCGTGGTCGGTGTGGATCCGCCGGCATCCGGCCGCCTTGAGGGCCCGCAACTGCAATTCGATATTCTGGTCGTGGGTGGAAACGCGGGCATAGCCAATTCGCATCGTCATTCGCGCCAGACATTTGTTTCGAGGCTCCGATGGGGGCTTCGGCGTCAATGAGACTGTATCACAACCGTTCCCTTTTGAGCACGCTTAAAAATTTAAGTCAATCATATTATACACGCATAGGTGTATATTCTCCATGGCCGCGCCTTGCCGGACACTCCAGCCTAAGCGTCTACACCATATAGCTTATTAGCCACCCCCGTAATTCTATGGGCAATCGGCATCGCCTAAACCGGATGCGTTCAGCGGTTGAAATTAGAGAGCGCCAGGTTGTGCAAATAGGAACGCTTTAGCGACGCCTGGACGTCGCCTGGCAGATCGATCAACCCTTGAGACGGAAGGAAATTGTCATGCCCAATTACTCGCTCACGCTCAACATCGACCCCACCGACCTCAATGTCATCAAGGCCGCCGGACAGCGGCTGACCCTTGCCAAGCCGGTCGGCAGCGGCGACCCGAACGTCGTCTGGCTGTCGATCGACCCCTTTCAGTCGACCACCGTCGAATGGACGGAGGACTACTGGATCTACGCCTCCACCACCGAGGTGAGCCAGGGCAACAATATCTCCAAGCTTTCGGAAGTGACGCCCGGCCCGGCGCTCGACGCCGGCTACTATCCGTTCACGCCGGCGGCGACCTTCGGCGTCTTCCAGAACAGTCCGGCAATCGCTACCGGTACCTTCGCCGCCGAGAACATGATGCCCTATACCCAGTATCCGGCTCTGACCTTCGGCCTGTCGCAATCGGCCATGGTCAGCAAGAAACTGGCCGAACGCAAGCCGATCTCGGCCCAGTCGGTGCTGTCGCAGCAGCAGATCCAGATGACGCCCTTCACCAATGTCTATGTCTGGCTGCAGAGCCAGTTCGCCAGCGAGACGATCATCACCAAGATCGTCGGCAACAATGCGGTTGCCCGCTTCGGCGGCGGCGTCACCTTCGACGCCCAAAACCGCGTCAGCACTTGGGCCGACGTGGATGGCAACACCCAGACCTACGCCTACGACGCCACCACTGGCCGGCTCACCACCGTCACCGACGCCTTCGGCCGCACCCTCACCTTCGCTTACGGCAGCTCCGGCCCGGCCGCCGGCCTCCTCGTCAGCGTCACCGACAACACCAGCCCCGCCCGCTCCGTTCAGTTCGCCTACACCGCCGGCACCCACGGCAGCGCCAACCTCAGCACCGTCACCGACCCCGAACTCTTCACAACCACCTTCGTTTACGACTCCCGCAACCGCCTCACCGACTGGCGCGACCACTCCGCCTCCACCGTCGCGCACAACGACTACGACGTGCTCGACCGTGTTTACCAACAGCTCAGCCAGGGCTCCGCCACCAAAACCTGGCGCTTCCTTTACGCCCCCGGCGAGACCCGCGAGGTCAACCCCGCCGGCGGCACCATCACCCACCTCTTCGACCATAAGAGCCGAGCCATCGCCACCATCGACGCCGCCGAACACGCCAAAATCCCCGCCCTCCCGGCCTCCCCCGCCAACGCCGGCCCCGCCCTGCTCACCGCCCGCTCCCTCGCCCTCGCCGCGCAAAAATCCACCCGCCGCGCCTACGACGGCCAAAATCACGTCGTCTCCACCACCGACCCCACCGACCGCAGCACCACCTCTGTTTACGACGGCAACCAAAATCTCGTCAGCACCACCGACCCCGCCGGCAAGACCACCACCTACGCCTACGACGCCGCTCTCCGCCTCTGGAAAGTCACCGACCCCACCGGCCGCTTCACCGAGTTTGCCTACGACGTCGAGCACCACCTCACCGACACCTGGGACCCCGGCCGCCGCCGCACCCGCCACACCTACCGCCCCGACGGCCTCCTCGCCTCCACCATCGACCCCGACAACAAAACCACCCTCTACACCGCCTACGACAAAGGCATGCCCACCGCCGTCACCCGCGCCGACGCCACCACCACCAGCGCCACCTACAGCCCGCGCGGCCAGCTCCTCACCTCCACCAACGGCCGCGGCCACACCACCACCTTCACCTACGACCAACGCGGACTCCTCCTAACCACCCGCGACGCCCGCAACCTCACCCCCGGCTCCACCACCACCTACGCCTACGACAGCCACGGCACCCTCGCCGGCGTCACCGACCGCAACGGCCACACCACCACCACCGTTTACGACAACTTCGGCCGCCTACTCTCCACCACCGCCCCCGCCACCGCCGCCGTCACCCGCGCCTACGACAACCGCGACTGGCTGCTCAGCGTCACCGACGGCCTCGGCCACGCCACCACTTACACCTATGACGCCGCCGGCCGCGTCACCGGCGTCACCAACGCCCGCTCCGTCCTCGCCGCCCAGACCACCTACGACCCCGCCGGCCGCCCCCTCGTCCAGAAAAACGGCCTCCTCCACGCCACCACCACCGCCTACGACTCCGCCGGCCGCGTGGACTACGTCACCGATCCGCTCGGCCACAGCACCGATTTTACCTACGACGACGCCGGCCGCCGCCTCACCCTTACCAACAAGCGGAGTAAAACCTACGGCTTCGGCCATGCCACCGACGGCCTCCCCAGCACCTTCACCCACCCCTCCGGCCGCGTCAGCCAAGTCCTCACCCGCGAGGCTCGCGGTTTGCCCTCCCTCAGCCGCAGCCCCGGCGGCGACGACACCGCCTCGACTTACGACGCGATGGGCCGCCTCAAGACCCGCAGCGACCCCGTCGGCACCCTCACCTACACTTACGACAACGAGGGCAACCCCACCCAGCTCGTCGAAGACCCCGTGGCCGCGGGTGCGCCCAACACCACGCTCACCCGCGTTTACGACCCGCTCGGCCGCGTCACCAGCTACACGGACGCCGCCGGCTACACCTTGACCTACCTCTACGACCACGAGGGCAACGTCACCCGCATCACCTATCCCGGCAACAAGGCGGTAAACTACACCTACGACGGTGCCAACCGCCTTAAGACCGTCACCGACTGGGCCGGCCGCACCACCACCTACACCTACGACACCGTGGGCCGCCTCATCCGTGTGGACCGGCCCAATACCACCCGCCAGCGCCTCTTTTACGACGATACGAACCGCCTCACCGCCACCAACGAGGAAAAGATGTCCGGCGCCACCGTCATGGGCACCCTCTGGCAAGCCGCCTACGGCTACGACAACGCCGACCGCCTCACCAGCTACACCCCCACGCCCGCCGCCAAGCCCTACGCCCCGCCCGCGACGACGCTCACGTATAACCACGACAACCAGATCGCCTCCTACAACGGCCAGCCCATCGCCCACGACCTCGACGGTAACATGCTCGCCGTCCCCGTCGGCACCGGCCCCGCCGGCATCCCCGGCACCCTCCTCGGCGCCGCGACTTGGGACGCCCGCAACCGCCTCCTCAGCGCCGGTGGCATCAGCTACACCTACGACGCCGAAAACCGCCGCCTCACCAGCACCGTCATCGCCACCGGCGCGCTCACCCGCTACATCTACCACAAAGGCGGCGCCCTCGATCAGCTCCTGGCCCGGATCAATCCCGACGGCTCCGTCACCCGCTACATCTACGGTCTCGGCCTGCTCTACGAGGAGACCAGCAGCGCGGGCGGCGTCGCGCAGGCCCCGGTCTATTATCATTTCAACTGGCGCGGCGACACGGTCGCGATGTCCGACAATACCGGCACGGTTGTCGCCCGCCTGGCCTATTCGCCCTACGGCGAACGCACGGTCGAGAGCGGCGCTACAATAGCCGACGCCAGCCCCTTCGGCTTCAACGGCCGTTGGGGCGTGATGACCGAGCCGAGCGGCCTGGTCTGCATGCAAGCGCGGTTCTATTCGCCGACGCTGCGCCGCTTCCTCAGCGAAGACCCGGCCGGGTTCGAGGGCGGCGTGAACCTCTACGCCTTCGTGGGCGGCAACCCCATTGACTTCATGGACCCGTTTGGGCTCGGGCCGGTGAGCAACAGCAGCAGCTTGGGCCTGTCCAGCATCGTGGGCGCGACATTTTCGGGCAGCAATGCGTGGAACCCCTCCGGGCAAGTCTATCAAACACCCGCCGAATATGTGGCCAGTGGCGGACGAATCACGCCTTTGATTGACGGTTCGCGTGATCCCATGAACGCGACGAATCTGGGTCTTGCAGTGGCTCCCGTAGGACTTGCGGCAAATACAGTCGTCCGGTCCGCAATGTATGTCGCAGGCATGGGGATGGTTGCCCAAGGAGAACCTGCCGGTGCGGCGCTGATTGTTCCCGCAGCAGAGAGAATAACGAACACGGTGCCGACGACGATGGCGCGCGTGATACCTGGCAAGGGGCCATACCCGACGCTAGGTCCGCCAGGAAGAGCTGATGTTTTTGTCACGGCAGCTGATGATATTGCCGGTCTCACTCCCGCTCAAATCTCGCAGCGGTTGACGATACCCGCATCAGATACGTTCACGATTATCCGATTCCCAACACCGGGCAGCGGAGTTGCTTCGCCAATCTTGCGCCCTGCCCCGGGCTTTATCGGCGGTGGGCGAACGCTCGGAGGAGCGAGAGAGTTTGAGATTGCCTCGATTTGGTGGACAGAGGCCCGCCCGAGTTGACGTTTAGC
>CAZDYM010000101.1:3766-8258 GCA_964509325.1 uncultured Phycisphaeraceae bacterium | reverse complement strand
GCCCCCCCGCCTCAGGCCCCCCCGCCTCAGGCCCCCCCGCCTCAGGCCCCCCCGCTCATCTCCGTGCCGCGAGTGACCCGAGCATGACCACGATGACCACCCGCACCACGCCGACACTTTTCGCTTCGCTGCCGCAGGGCGCGCGCCCGCGCCGCCCGCACGTGGTGTGGGGCGCACTGGT
The DNA here is from genome assembly GCA_964509325.1 of uncultured Phycisphaeraceae bacterium. Taxonomy (GTDB): domain Bacteria; phylum Planctomycetota; class Phycisphaerae; order Phycisphaerales; family UBA1924; genus JAFLCM01. The sequence continues at coordinate 8,077 of CAZDYM010000101.1, read as the reverse complement.
GCTGGGCATGACGGTTGTTGGCGGGGTTCTGATGCTCACCGAGCAGCGCCCGATCGCCGCCGAGGCCCTTGAACTGCCCCCCGCCGCCGCCCTTGATTCGAGGGTGCGCAGCGCCGCCCAGGGCAGCCTGATCGCCGCCAACGTTCCCTTCCATCCGACCCGCTGGGTGGGGATCGTCATTCACCATTCCGGCTCCGCGATGGGCTCGGCGGATTCGATCGCTCGCCAGCAGCAGGCCGCGGGCATCAAGTCCCTGGGCTACCACTTCGTCATCGGCAACGGCCAGGGCGCCCGCGACGGCGTGGTCGCCGCGGGGCCCCGCTGGCTCAACCAGCAGCCCGGCGCCCACGCCAAGGGGCCGCAGTCCGAGGCGATCAACATGCGGACCATCGGCATCTGCCTCGTCGGCGACGGCGAGAGCCGGGCCTTCACCGAGAAGCAGATCGACGCCCTCGTCGAGCTCACCGCGCAGCTGCAGAAGCAGTTCAACATCCCCGCCTCGGCGGTCGTTCTCCACCGCGACGTCGCCGCCACCGTCAGCCCCGGGCGCCTCTTCCCGGAGGCCACGTTCCGCGTCCGCCTCGCCGCCTCCGCGCGCTGAAGGCACGCGAGACGCACTCGCCCATCCGAACTCGGTTCTCTGGGAGCGCCGGCCGCAGGCCGGGGCCGTGTTCGATGCACGGGGACGAGGTCGGAGCGACGCGCGACCGGCCCCGTGCCCGCGCACTCAGCCGGCAGCGAGCGCCTGTCGCGTCCCTCATAACCTCTTTCCGTGATCCTCGGGGACACCATCACCGCCATCGCCACCGGCGCCGCGCCCGGGCCCCGCGCGATCCTCCGCCTCTCAGGGCCCGGCACCGTCGATGCCCTGGGCGCTCTGACAGGTGAGCACGGCCTGACGCCGGGGATCAGGACCGCCAGACTTCGCGCCACGGCCCCGTCGCCGGGTTCGCGCCGTCGGCACCTGGGCGCGAACGAGGGGCCTCCCGCGGCGAAGACCCCGCAGACGCGCGGGCAGGTCCTTGGCGCCGAGCCTGACTCGTTCCCGGTGTTGCTCACCCTGTTCCGCGCCCCGCGTTCCTACACCGGCGAGGACGCCGCCGAGATCTCGTTCGCCGGCGGGCCGGCCCTCCGGGCCCGTCTACTTGAGACCGTGCTGGCGCTGGAGGGCGTCCGCCTCGCCGAGCCCGGGGAGTTCTCGGCCCGCGCGTACCTGAACGGCAGGCTCACCTCCGACCAGGCCGAGGGGGTCGCGGCGGTCATCGCCGCTCAGAGCGATGAGCAGCTCCGCGCCGCCCGCGACCTGCTCACGGGCGTCACGGGTGCGGCGTACCGCCTGCTCGCGGACGATCTCGCCGCCGTCCTCGCGCTCGTCGAAGCGGGGATCGACTTTTCCGATCAGGAAGACGTCGTGGCGATCGGCCCCGAAGCACTCCGCGAGCGCGTGGCCGGGGTCCACGCCCGCCTGTCGCACCTTCTCGGCCCGGCGTCCGACGAGCGTGGCGATTCGGGCGCGCCGGTGGTCGTGCTGGCCGGCGAACCGAACGCCGGCAAGTCGACGCTCTTCAACGCCCTGCTGGGTCGGGAGCGCGCCGTCGTCTCGCCTCACCCCGGCACCACGCGCGACGCGGTCGAGGCCGAGTTGCCGGGCGAGTCTGGTTGGACCGGTGGAGGGCACGCCACCCGCGTACGGCTGTTCGATCTCGCGGGGCTCGACGCCGCCCTCGCCGCCCGCTCGGCGCTCGACGCGGAGGGCCAGCGGCGCGCCCTCGGTCTGATCAACAGCGCCGATGTCGTCGTCCTGTGCGCCCCCTGGAACGCGCCTTGGCCGGAGCCCCCCATCGGCACACGCCGCGCCGAAGCACCGCGCGTCATCCGTGTCCGCACCAAGTCCGACCTTGCCCACGCCCCGGCGAGCGACGCGGACTCACCCACCCGCGCCGTCGCGGTCTGCGCGATCGACGGCTGGGGCATCGGCCCGCTCCGCCGCGCGATCTTCGATGCCGCCGAGGCGGGTTCGTCGCGAGCCTCGGCCGCCACGCCCATGTGGTCGCGCCACCGCGCTTGCCTCTCGCGCGCCCGTGAACGCCTCGACCAGGCACTCGCCCTCATCGGCGAGCCGCAAACCAGCGCCCCACCCTCGCGCCCCCTCGCCGACCCGGAGCTCATCGCGTCCGAACTCCGCGCGGCCCTGGACGAAGTCGGTCAGGTCGCGGGCCGAATCAGCCCCGACGACGTCATCGGCCGAGTCTTCGCCACCTTCTGCATCGGGAAATAAACGGGCTCTCCACACGAGAACCCCGACCGCCAGCGGGGGGTTTCGTCGACGCCCGGCACGTTCATCTCACGACGGGGCTGCGGAGCGCCCCATCGCGGGAACATCCCCGCGGCCCGCGCGCCTCAGTCTTTTGTCAGGGTTGCGCAAGGGTGCCTTTCCCCGGTCGCCCCGCGACGGTGCCTGAGAAGCGACTCCGTACAATCCTTTCTGCATGAATCCGCATCCGACCATTCCCGGGGCCGCGACCGTGCTGGCCGAGGCCCTGTTTCTGATGTCGCCCTTCAAGCCGGTGCTGTACCTGCTCCCGTTCTGGGGCTGGGCATGGGTGGTATCGACCATCTACGACAAGGACGCCGCACGCTGGTATCTGAAGCGCCGGATGTGGAACTTTGTCCACGTTGCCTTCGGCCTGGCCGCCCTGCTGGTCATCCTCGCCCCGGTCACGTTCTGGATCAGTTGGCCCGTCATGATCGGCCTGCTCGTCGCCGATCTGGCGGCGTACTGGGTCGCCCGCAACGCCGACGCCCGTGTCCCGGAGGCGATGAAGTGGACCCTGGACATCGGCAAGATGCTCGCGGCCCGGTCCGAGGGCAAGGCCGACAAGAAGAAAGCCAAGGGCGCCGGTGCCAGCGCCATGGTGTTCAAGGGCCCCGGGGGCGAGCTGCCCGTTCCCGGCAAGGACACCCCCGAGTTCGAGCTCCGCATGGCGCTCGAGCAGCTGTTCGGCCGCATGATCGACCTGCGCGCCAGCCAGTTCGACATCGCGCCGCTCAAGCCGAATGTCTACGGCGTCGCATATATGGTTGACGGCGTCCGCACCGCGCCCGAGGCCATCCCCCAGCCCCGTGCCGTCGCCCTCATCGACACCCTCAAGGGCGTCGCCAAGCTCGATGTCAACGACCGGCGTCGAAGACTCCAGGGCGATATCCAGCTCGGCATGAGCGGGGGCAACACGATCCCCGCGCGCCTCACCACCGCCGGCGCCTCGGGCGGCATGAAGCTCAGCCTGCTGCTCGACCCCGCCAAGCAGGTCTCCATCAAGTTCGATGATCTCGGCTTGCTCCCGAATCAGAAGGAGGACATGCAGACGATCCTCTCGACCAAGGGCGTCGTGCTCGTGTCGGCCCCGCCGGACAACGGGCGCACCACCCTGCTCTACGCCCTGACGCGGAAGCACGACGCGTACACCCAGAACGTCCAGACGATCGAGTTCGACATCCAGGCGTCCATCGAGGGCGTGCGTCAGAATCTGTTCGACCCGCAGGCCGAGGGCGCCGAGTTCGCCACCACGCTGCGCTCGATCCTGCGGCGCGATCCCGACGTGGTCACGGTGTGCGAGGTGCCCGACGACGCCACCTGCGCCGAGGCCGCCAAGGCCGACACCGAGCGCGCCCGCATCTACCTCGGCATGAAGGCCGACAACCCGCTGGTCGCGATCCAGATGTTCGCCAAGGGCGTGGGCAAGCAGGAGACCGCCGCCAAGGTCCTGTCCGGTCTCATCGGCGCCAAGCTCGTCCGCCGACTCTGCAACAACTGCAAGGTCCCCTTCCAGCCCAAGCCCGAGGACCTCAAGAAACTCGGCCTGCCCGCCGAGACCAAGCAGCTGCACCGCAAGGGCGGGCAGGTCATGGTCAAGGACAAGCCCGAGGTGTGCCCGGTCTGCGGCGGCACGGGCTACTTCGGGCAGGTCGGCATCTACGCCGTGCATCCCATCGGCGCCGAAGAACGGAAACTGATCGCGGCCAACGAGCTGAGCCAGCTCCGCGCCCTGCTGCGCCAGAAGAAGCAGCAGAGCCTGCAGAGTTCCGGGCTCCAGCAGGTCATCCTCGGCAACACCAGCGTCGAGGAGGTTCTCCGCGTGACCGCGGAGCAGGCCCCCGCCCAGAGGGCTCCGGCGGGCGCTCCGGCGGAGTGAACCCCGCCCCGCGCCCCGCCAGCCCGCTCACGCGGGCGTGAGCACGCCACCCCAGCCGCCCCTCAACGCCCTCCCTTCCCCCCGTCCCCTCCTCCCCCGTCCCCGCCCCCCCGTCCCC
>CAZDYM010000101.1:1498-3733 GCA_964509325.1 uncultured Phycisphaeraceae bacterium | reverse complement strand
CCGTCCCAGCCCACCGACCCAGCCCCCCTGTCCCCACCCGCTCCGGGCCCACCATGATCCTCAATATCCTCGTCATCGTCATCATCGTTCTGAGCGCCCTGCTCTGGGGTTCATCGCAGCGCGGGCGTGGGCTGTTCAGCGCTCTGATCCATCTTGCGTGCGTGATCGCCGCCGGGGGCGTGGCCTTCGCGGCCTGGGAGCCGCTGGTGTATGGCGTGCTGCTCAAGGCCGCGCCGGATTATGCCTGGACCCTCGGCCTGCTCGCGCCGTTCATCGTCGCCCTGCTGATCTTCCGCGTGGTGATCGACACCACCGTCCCCAAGAACCTCGATCTCGGCGACGCCGCCAACTTCGCCGGCGGCGCGGCCTTCGGCGGGCTGGCCGGTCTCATCACCGCGGGCTTCGTCGTCCTCGGCATCAGCCATCTCCGCGCCGGCAAGGAACTCCTCGGCTACACGCCGCTCACCTATTCCGGCGGCAGCCTGGTCTCCAGCAGAGGCCTCTGGGTCCCCGCGGACAAGTGGGTCGTCAAGATGTACGAGGTCCTCAGCACCGGCGGCTTCGGCTCCGACGACGCCCTTGCTCTCCGCGCTCCCCGCGCGTGGGAGGCCGCCGCCATGATGCGCACCACCATGCAGGCCGGCGGGGACAACAAGACCGCGATCGCCCGCACGACCATGCAGCCGCAGGACGCCGCCATCAAGGGCCGGTACACCGTCGGGCCGCTCCCCGCCGACGCCGCCCTTCTCGATTCGTTCGTCCTCGGCGCCGACGGCAAGCCCACCAAGGCGAACTACAAGGACACCAACGGCGACACGCCCTCGGGCGAGATCAGTGTCGAGGGCTTCGTCCTCGAGTTCACCTCCGGCGCCGTCGAGAAGTCCGGCCAGGTCGTCCTCGGCCCCGGGCAGCTCCGCCTCATCTGCGGCACCTCCGACGGCGCCGTCGCCATCCACCCCGCCGCGATCGTCGCCAAACCCGAAGCCGGCGGCGGCATGTACCGCTTCCGCATGGACGCGCCGGAGATCTTCATCCCGTCGGTCGGCGGCGGCTCCAGTTCCGTCTTCGCGCCCGAGTTCTTCGTCCCCAAGGGGGCCAGGCCCACAGACCTCATCGTCAAGGGCGTCCGCTACCCCCTCTCGAACCTTGACGCCTCCAAGGCCGTCGTTTACGCCAACACCAACCAGCGCGACGACGCCATCCGCAACGGCTCGCTGTTCCAGAAGTTCGGCCTGAACGTCGGCTCGGCGACAACCCCCAGACCAGCCGGCGGCGCCGCGGGCTCGCCCACGCCCGCCACGAGCGGTTCTTCGCCTTCGCCCGGCGCCGCTTCGGGCGGCGCCGCCCAAACCGTGCCCACCACCGGCGGGCGCGCCCAGGAACTCACCGATTCCCCCGGCCTGCCCGACGGCATCCTCCTCAACGCCGGCGAGATCGGCGGCCTCGAGCTCAACGGGCAGCGTCAGATCGTCGACGGCGAGCACCAGTTCGACAAGGCCATCATCGCCAACAACCGCGCCATCGACCGCAACCTCCGCGTCGACAGCTTCGCCAAGACCCGCGACACCACCGTCGTCCAGCTGCTCCTCTCGAACCAGGGCGCCATGTCCATCCTCGGGCGCAGCGTCGAGGCCGCCGAGGACATCCTGCCCCCCGCCCTCATCGATACCAACGGCCAGCGCTACGAGGCCATCGGCTACGTCTACTCGGAGGGGAACCTCATCCGCATCCGCTTCACCCCGGGCCGGCCGTTGCGCGGCCTGAACGAGCTGCCCAGCCGCGTATCCCGCTCCAAGCGCGACCAGACCGTCCGGCTCATCTTCCGCCCCACCGCCGGTGTGGCCATCGAGAGCTTCAACCTCGGGGCCAAGACCATCGCCACGTTCAACCCTCCGGCCACCCTCGGCGGGGGCTGAACCGTGCGCCCGCGGCACGCTCTCCCGCATCGCCTGCGACCCGAGGACCACGACGTCAGAATCCAGCCGTCAAAGCAGGGTCGCCGGGGATTCCGGGGGATTCCGGGGGGTTTCGGGGGGTTCCGGTGGGATCCGGGGGCTCGAGCGAGCGCGAGGTGGGAGCCCGCAACGCCGGGCATCGCCACGCGGCTGAGCGCCGACGCCGAGTGCCCGAGCGCCGTGTGCGCGCCCCGCGACGTTCCACGCCCAAGGATTCACCACCGCCACCCCGCTTTGATTGCCCATGACCGACCCCGCGTCCAACCCCGCGTCCAACCCT
>CAZDYM010000101.1:0-1398 GCA_964509325.1 uncultured Phycisphaeraceae bacterium | reverse complement strand
CGCTGAACTTCATCGAGCAGATCGTCGAAGCCGACAACGCCGCCCGCAAGTGGGGCACGTGGGGTGCGGATGGCGGCGCGGCCGGCGGTCAAGCCGGCACGCCGAGGGTCCAGACCCGCTTCCCACCGGAGCCGAACGGCTACCTCCACATCGGCCACGCCAAGAGCATCTGCCTCAACTACGGGATCGCCGCGCGATACAACGGCAGGTTCAACCTCCGCTTCGACGACACCAACCCCGTCAAGGAGGAGCAGGAGTACGTCGACGCCATCAAGGCCGACGTCCGCTGGCTCACCAGCGCGTTCGGGGGCTCGTTCGACGAGGGCCCCCACGCGGGCGGCGTGTACTGGGCCTCCGACTACTTCGGCACGATGTACGAGTACGCGGTCGCCCTCGTCCGCGCCGGCCTCGCGTATGTCTGCGAACTGAGCGCCGACGAGGTCGCCAAGCGCCGCGGCACCCCCAGCGTCCCCGCCACCAGCCCCTTCCGCGACCGCCCCGTCGCCGAGAGCCTCAGACTGTTCGATGAGATGCGCGCCGGCAAGCACCCCGACGGGTCGATGACCCTGCGCGCGAAGATCGATCTGGCCAGCCCCAACTTCAATCTCCGCGACCCCGTTCTGTACCGGATCCTCCACGAAGCGCACCACAACACCGGCACCCAGTGGTGCATCTACCCCATGTACGACTGGGCCCACGGCATCGAGGACTCCCTCGAATCCGTCACCCACTCCATCTGCACCCTCGAGTTCGAGAACCACCGACCCCTCTACGACTGGTTCATGCGCGCCATCAGCGAGGCCCTGGGCGGCAGGACCGCCCAGGGCGTGGGGACGACCGACGTGGGCGGCTCCGGCCCCGCCGGTGTGGACGGGCGGAAGGTCTGGCACAGCCAGCAGATCGAGTTCGCCAAGTTCCGCCCCACGTACACCGTCTTGTCCAAGCGCAATCTCCTCAAGATGGTGCAGGACAAACTGGTCTTCGGCTGGGACGACCCCCGCATGCCCACGATCAGCGGCTTGCGCCGGCGCGGCTACACGCCCCAGGCGCTGCGCCGCGTGTGCGAGGACGTCGGCACCACCAAGGTGGAGAGTTTCATCGACCTCGGCCGCGTCGAGAACGCCGTCCGCGACCACCTCAACAAGATCGCCCCCCGCGCCATGGCCGTGCTCCGCCCGCTCAAGGTCGTCATCACCAACTGGCCCGAGGGCAAGGTCGACATGCTCGACTTCGTCGTCAACCCCGAGGACCCGAGCGCCGGCACGCGCAAGGTGCCCTTCAGCGGCGTCATTTACATCGAGCGTGAGGACTTCGAGGAGGTCCCCCCCAAGAAGTACTTCCGCCTGGCTCTCGGCGATCACCCGCCCGAAGTGCGCAGCCGCTGGGCGTACTTCATCC
>CAZDYM010000100.1:2518-8320 GCA_964509325.1 uncultured Phycisphaeraceae bacterium | reverse complement strand
GCCGATCTACGAGCAGGAGATGACCGGTCTGTACTACAACACTGCGTTCGTCGTCGACGAACGCGGCGAGTACCTCGGCAAGTACCGCAAGCACCACATTCCGCACTGCCATCCCGGCTTCTGGGAGAAGTTTTACTTCACGCCGGGAAATCTCGGATACCCGGTGTTCCAGACCCGCTTCGGCCGCATTGGTGTCTACATCTGCTATGACCGTCACTTTCCCGAGGGCGCGCGGGAACTCGGCCTGAACGGCGCCGAGATCGTGTTCAACCCCAGCGCAACGGTTGCCGGGCTCAGTGAGTATCTATGGAAACTCGAACAGCCGGCCCACGCCGTCGCCAACCAGTACTTCGTCGGCGCGATCAACCGCGTCGGCCGCGAGGCCCCTTGGAACATCGGCGAGTTCTACGGGCAGAGCTACTTCTGCGACCCGCGCGGCCAGTTGATCAAGGTCGCCTCGCGCGATCAGGATGAAGTCGTCGTCGCCGATCTGGATCTCGACATGATTCAGGAAGTCCGCAACGTCTGGCAGTTCTACCGCGACCGCCGGCCCGACAGTTACACGCGCATCGCGCGGCCCTGACCTAGGCACAACCGTCCGCAGCGCGGAGTTGGTCACGATCGGGGCTGCGAATACGCTTGCGGCATGCGCATCGACGTCATCCCCGTGCGTCCCGATCATGTGCCCGAACTGGCCGCGATTTGCTTTGAAGCGTTCGGCCGTCTGCAGGATCGCCACGGCGTCGAGCGAGATTTCGACACGGTGCAGACGGCCGAGATGGTGGTGGGGCTGTTTGCCAATCGCCCGGACTTCGCCGGGTTTGCCGCGCTCTGCGACGGAACGCTGCTCGGCTCCAACTTCATCAGTTTCTCAGACGCCGTGGCCGGCGTGGGGCCGATCACCGTCCACCCTGATGCTCAGGCCCGCGGCGTCGGGCGTGCCCTGATGACGGCGGTGCTCGACGAGGCCCGGCGGCGAGGGGTGTCGATGGTGCGCCTCCAGCAGGAGGCCATCAACACCACGTCGCTATCGCTCTACACCAAACTCGGCTTCGACTGGCGCGAGGCCTGCACGTTGATGCGGCCCGCCGCCGCGGAACGCGATGATCCGCGTGTGGCCCCTGTGACCGCGGCCGATCTTCCCGAGATCGAACGGATTTCGTCGCGTCACTACCACCACTCACGCCGAGGCGAAGTCGAAGGCTTCCTCAAGATCGGCCTTCCAGGCATGATCATGCGGCGTGGCGGCCGTGTGGTCGGGTACTACTTCGCCAGTTTCATCGGTCACGGCTTCGCGGAGACGCCCGATGATCTGGCCGCACTCATTGGCCAGTGCGCGCGGCACGCGCCCCCGCATTTTCACAAGGTGCTGGTGCCGCTGAGTCAGCACGAACTGCAGCGTTTACTGCTGGCGGCGGGCGGACGGTCCATCAAACTCTTCAACTACATGACCGTCGGCGAGTATCACCCGCCGGCGGGGGCGTGGGTGCCGTCGATTGGCATGTGAGACCTGATCGGCCTCCAGATCGGAGAGTGTGGCTCGCCAGACTCCCGGAAATGACTCCGGCTCGCCCTCGATTGTTCATGGGCTGAGGCCCCGCGGCACCCGGCCGGTCGTCAGCGCGATCATCCAAGGTCGTCGATGGACGCGGCGTCGTTGCTCGCCGCCCAAATCCGCCTGAGTGCTGACACTTCTCGCGATGATCGGAGCGGGCCCACCAGCCCGGCGCGGACCAACTGGATAGTGGTCATGGCGGACACGCTGACGTTTCGTGCCGGCGATGTCGGCTTCATCACGGCTGGATCGACGCCCATCAGGGTGATCGCCGCCAGATCGCCGGACGTCCCCGCGTGCGCCACACCGGAGTAGAGCAGTGCCGCCACCAGCAACAGGATGCTCAAGCTGATCGTGCTCCGCGTCACGGGCGATAACTCCGTGCCGATGCCGGGCGAGGCGGGCTCATCCGGCGGCCGGGGGGGGTGCTGTGGATCCCTCCGCGATCGGCGCCGCGGGGTGCGTCGCCACCGGCCTGACGCCGACGCGCCGGCGGATCCACTCGTCGACGGTCTGGACGACCACGAAAACCGCCGGCGTGAAGAGCAACCCGAGCACCGTGTTGCCCACCATGCCGCCGAAGACGGCGGTACCGAGGGCGCGGCGACTGGCCGCGCCCGCCCCGGTGGCCCCCAGCAGCGGCACGACGCCGAGGATGAACGCCAGCGAGGTCATGATGATCGGGCGGAACCGTGTCCGCGCTGCCTCGACCGCCGAGTCGATGATCCCGACGCCCCTGGCGCGGTTCTCCCGGGCGAACTCCACGATCAGGATCGCGTTTTTGGCCCCCAGTCCCACCAGCAGCACCAGCCCGATCTGCGTAAAAACGTTGTTCTCGAGGCCGCGATAGAGCAGTGCGCCGACCGCGCCGATGATCACCAGCGGCACCGAGATCAGCACCGCCAGCGGCGTCAGCAGGTTCTCGTACTGCGCGGCGAGGATGAGATAGACCAGCAGCAGGGCCATCCCGAAACTCAGGATGGCGCTGGAGATCGAGAACTCGCGTCCGCCGATCGTGATTTTGGCCCCCTGGGCCGCGATCTTCTCTTGATAGGCCATTGTGGTCCACTGGCTTCCCATGCCCAGCGGCAGTTTGTCCGCCGCGATCTGCTCCATGATGCCGATCGCGTCGCCCGACGAGGTGCCGGGCTTGGGTATGCCGTTGACCGTGGCGGCCGGATACATTTGGAATCGTTCGACGCGATCGGGGCCGATGGCGTCGCGGATCCTGATGAACGTCCCGAGCGGCACCATGTCGCCGTTGAGGTTGCGGACCTCGAGCCGGCGGATGTCCTCCGGTTGCAGGCGGAATCGGGCGTCCGCCTGAATGTTGACCTGGTAGCTGCGGTTGAACTGGTTGAAGTCGTTGACATACGCCGAGCCGAGGAATGACTGGAGCGTGCCGAAGACGTCATCGAGGCGGACGCTGAGTTTCTTGACCTTCTCGCGATCGACGTCGAGGTAGATCTGCGGCACACCGGCGCGGTAGTTTGTGTAGGCGTAGGCCATCTGGCTCTGGGTCGACACGGTGGCGACGATCTCCTCCACGGCCTGCTGCAGGGGCGTGCGGCCGAGCGCCTGCCGGTCCAGCACCTTCAGCTCGACGCCCGAGGTGTTGCCCAGTCCGTTGATCGGCGGCAGACCGAAGACCAGAAAGGTTGCCTCCTGGATCGACTGAACCCTCGAGTTGATGTCCGCGATGATCCTGTCGACGGTGCGGCCGGTGCGAGCCCGCTCATCCCACGGGTCCAGCACCACCCACGCGTTGGCGTACGACGTGCCGTTGCCCACCAGCACCGAGAACCCCGCGAGCGACACCACGTTGCGCACGCCGTCTACTTCGCTCACAAGGTCGGAGACCCGGTCGATCACCGCCTTGGAACGCTGCAGCGATGCGCCATCGGGCAACTGGGCCGCCACCACGACAAACCCGAGATCCTCGTTGGGCACAAACCCGGCCGGAACACGTGTGTACAGATTGACGGTCACCGCCATCACGCCGGCCAGAAGCAGCATCGTGACGATCGCCAGGCGGCAACTGAGCCGCACGATCGCGGCGTAACCGCGGGTCAGCAGTTCGAAGGCGTGGTTGAACACGCGGCCCAGCAACTGCAACGGCCGGAACACGATGAATCCGCGGCCCGAGGCGTGGCCGTCGCTGTGGGCATGGGCCTTGAGCAGCAGGGCGCACAGGGCGGGGCTGAGCGTGAGCGCGCACAACGCGGACAGCCCCGTGCTGGCGGCAATGGTGAGCGCGAACTGCTGGTACATCCGGCCGGTGATGCCCGGCAGCAGCGCCGCCGGGATGAACACGCTCATCAGCACCAGTGTGATCGCGACGACGGGCCCGGTGATCTCCCCCATGGCCCGGATGGTGGCTTCACGGGCGCCAAGCCGGTGCACGGTCATGTTGCGCTCGACGTTCTCGACCACGACGATCGCGTCGTCGACGACGATGCCGATCGCCAGCACCAGCCCGAACAGCGTGAGGGAGTTCACCGAGAAACCGAGCATCAGCATCCCGCCGAACGTGCCCACGATCGCCACGGGCACCGCCAGCAGCGGAATCAGCGTCGCCCGCCACGTCCCGAGGAACACCAGCACCACGAGCGAGACGAGGAACGCCGCCTCCCCGAACGTCTTGGCCACCTCGATGATCGCGATGCGGATGAAGGGGGTCGAGTCGTAGGGGACCTCGTAGTACATCCCCTTCGGCATGTTCGCCGCCAGCTGGTCCATCGTCTTGCGGAGCGCCCGGACGGTCTCGAGCGCGTTGCCGCCGGACTTCAGGTACGTGAGGATGTATGTCGTGGGCTTGCCGTCCTGGCGCCCGACCATGTCGAAGGACTGCGAACCCAGCTCCACCCTCGCCACGTCGTCGAGGTGGAGGACGGTGCCGTCCGGATTCGCGCGCAGGACGATCTTCTCGAACTCCTCGACCGTCTTGAGGCGCCCCTGCGTGACGACCGGCAGCGTGAATTCGATCCTCCCCTCGGCGGGCTCCGCGCCGATGCGCCCCGCCGCATACAGCCCGTTCTGCTCGCGGATCGCCCCGGCCACCTCCGCCACGGTCAGTCCCTTCGCGGCGAGCTGGTCCGGGTCGATCCAGATTCGCATCGAGTAGTCCCCGCCCCCGAACACCTGCGCGTTGCCGATCCCGGGCACGCGCTTGATCGTGTCCAGCATGTTGATCGAGGCGTAGTTGCTCAGGAAGAGCGAGTCGTGCGCAGGGTCCGTCGACTTCAGCGACGCCACCATCAGCATGTTGTTCGAGGACTTCTCGACCACGATCCCCTGGCGGATCGTCTCCTGCGGCAGGCGCGGCTCCGCCCGCTTGATCTTGTTCTGCACCTCGACCGCCGCCAGGTCGATGTCCGTCCCGATCTCGAACGACGCCGAAACGGAGTAGCCCCCGTCGTTGCCGCTGTAGGACTGGAAGTAGATCAGGTCCTTGACGCCGGAGAGCTCCTGCTCGATGGGCGCGGCGAGCGATTCCGCCACGGTCTCCGCGTTCGCGCCCGGATAGAACGCCCGCACCGTCACCGTCGGGGGCGTGATCTCGGGAAAGCGCTCGACCGGCAGGCGCGTGATCGCCGCGCCACCGATGAGGAAGATGATGATCGACAGCACGCCCGCGAAGATCGGGCGGTCGATGAAGAACCTGGAGATCATGGCTTGGTCCCGGCGACCTCCGTCGGTGCATGCGCGGGCACGTACGGCACCGGCGTCACCACCGTCCCGGGCGGCGCCTTCATGAAGCCGTCCACCACCACCCGCTCACCCGGCGCCAGCCCACCCTCGATGTTCCACTCCGCGCCGTTCCACGCCCCGACCTTCACCGGCCGGAACTGCACCGTGTTCTTCTCGTCGATGACGAACACCGAGGAGCCGGCGGGGGACTGCAGGACGGCGCGCTGCGGCACCGCGGTCACGTTCGGCCTCGTCACGCCCAGCGCCTTCACGCGCACGAACTGCCCCGGCCGCAGCTTCAGGTCCGGGTTCGGAAACTCGATCCGGATCCGCGTCGTGCCCGTCCGCTCGTCGAAGGCCGGCTCCGCGAAGTTGATCCTCCCCCCCTCCAGCACCACCGTGCCGTCCGAGAGCAGCGCCTGGAAGTCACCCTTCTCGTCCGGCATGACGTAGCGCCCCGAGGCGACCCCCCGCCGCCACGCCATGTACTCGCGCTCGCTCACCGAGAAGCTCACGTAGATCGGGTCCAGCTGCGTGATGCGCGTCAGCAGGCTGTT
>CAZDYM010000100.1:0-2498 GCA_964509325.1 uncultured Phycisphaeraceae bacterium | reverse complement strand
CGCTGTCCACCAGCGCACCGTCGTCCTTCAGCGCCTTCCAGACGACTCCGTTGGCCGGCGCGTGGACCGTCGTGTAGCTGAGGTCGAGGTTCGCCTTCGCCAGCCCCGCCTCCATCAGCTTCACCCCCGCCTTCGCCACCTCGACCTGCGCCTCCGCGCGATCCACGTCCCCCTGGGAGACGGCCCCCGCCGCGGATTCCCTGATCCGCTTCAGCCGGTCGAACTCCCGCTCCGCCAGCCGCAACTGCGCCTCCGCCTGCGCCACCTGCGCCTTGGCGATGTCCACGTTCGCGCGGAACTCGTCGCTGTTGATCTCGAACAGCACGTCCCCCGCCCGCACCGTCGCCCCTTCCTCGAACCGGCGCGAGGAGAGGAACCCGCGCACGCGCGAACGCACCTCCGTCGTCCGCGAGGGCTCCGCCACGGCCAGGTGCTCATACTCCACGTCGATCGTCTTTGGCTCGACCGTCACGAAGGAAACCTCCGGGGGGGGCATCTGCCCGGAGGGGCCGCCCGCGCCGGGCGGTCCACCCGCCCGACCCATCGCCGGAGTCAACACGATCCCCATCCATGCCGCCGCCACCTGCAGTTGCTTTCGCATTGGGCCCGATCCTGTCCCGAGAAGGACTCTCATTGCTGAACTTGCCGAAGTTTCGGCGCGGCGTTGTCGTCCTGCATCCATTCGCCGCGCCCTACCCGGACATGAACGGATTTATACCGTCCGGCCGGTACACTAATGCACGGATCGTGCCTGGCCGTGGCCTCGCGCCAAACCGCAACGGCGTTCCCGCGGAAGCAGCGAATCGGTCCCGATCCGCCGGGGGGGCGGCAGGTTGTCCCCGCTACCCTCCCACTTTCAGGACGCCACGGCCTGCCGAGGCGTCCAGTTCCGCATGCGCCTCCGTGCCGTCCGTAAGCTGCACGCGGATGCGCTCGAGGTTGCATTGCGGGAAGAGGGCGATGCCCCGGGCATCGGTGGTGGCCTCGACGGGTTGCGCGCCGGGGACGGGGGCGTGGGCCTGCACGGTGACGCCCACGAGGGGGGAGCCGTCGGCGCGGACGACGCGCAGCTCGAACGGCGCCGCCTCGCGGCGCGAGCGCGCGTCCCAGTTCACGTCGAGCTGGAAGTCCTCCTCCCGCATCGTGCCGACCTCGCTGCGCAGCAGCACGAGCGGCGCCAGGAGCGCGGAGACCCGGTAGGTGGCGACGCGGGTCACCTCGAGCCAGAACTCGTCCGGCTCGAAGAACGAGTCGGCCACCTCGGCGGGATGCCAGCTCGCGCCTCCGTCGAGCGAGCGATCGACCGAGAGGATCGGCTGCCCTCCGGGCAGTCCGTGCCCCGTCATCGTCGCATCGCGCGGCAGGATCAGCCAGCGGAAGGCGGGGACACTCCACTCCTGCCGCCAGGGCTCGTCCGGCGCGCCCCCCTCCAGCCGCGGCAGCTTCACCGTCCACGCCCGGTTGAAGCGCGGCGGGTCGTTCGTGTCGAACGCCTCGATCGAGAACACGAGCGCCTGCGTCGCGGGCACCGCCGAAAGCCGGATGGTCCCGTCCTCCCCGCTCGTGCCCTGGAACGACTGCGCATAGGCCCCCACGGTCACGCGGACCCCGGGGACGGGGACGCGTGTGCCCTCGAGGACGAACCGGAGCTCCACGTCCCGCGTGGGTCCCCCGACGGGGAAGAGGTCCGCGGCGGCGAACCGCACGCGGGTCACCCTGCCCGGTTCGAGGTCGAAGCGGCGCTCGGGCACCTGGTCCGGAGTCGCCCCGCGCGCCACCAGCACCACGCCCGCCAGCGGCGGCAGGGGCGCGATCCGCAGCACCCCGGGCCTCACCAGGGGGATGTTTCCCAGGCCGCGCGCGAACGAACCCGTGGCCGGGTCGATCCGGTCCAGCATCCCGAGGAGCGCCGCCGCCTGGTCCTCGTGCCCCGGGTAGGGGTGGGCCTCCCGCAGGCCGAGCCCGAGGTCCGCC
This sequence comes from uncultured Phycisphaeraceae bacterium, assembly GCA_964509325.1. GTDB lineage: Bacteria > Planctomycetota > Phycisphaerae > Phycisphaerales > UBA1924 > JAFLCM01. Next base: position 524 of record CAZDYM010000100.1, on the reverse strand, counting down.
GCGGGGAGTCCCGCCGGAAACTCCGCCTCGACCTCCAGCACCGCCGGGTCGTGCATCGCGAGGTCCCCGAGGTCCAGCGTCGCGCGCGGCACCAAGTCCGCGGGGTATTCCGCCTGCCCCGACGCCCAGCGCCCCTGCGCGTCGAACGCCACCACCTGCGGCGCCGCGCCGACCGCGAGGAACCACGGGGTCCCGAAGCGCAGGTCGGGGGCCGGGCGGAACGCGCTCCATTCGAGCGGCCCGGGCCGCAGCCGGATTCCCCACGGCAGGTTCTCGTTCGGCGCGGGGCGGAGCATCGAGCCGGTCTCGCGGCGCAGGCGCTCCTCGGGGCCGACTTCCTCCCCATGGCCCCAGCGGACGACGAGTTCCCCCGGCGGCGTGCCCTGCGGGGCGGCGATGCGCCCGATCAGGCGGACCGGTTCCGGCAGGAGCAACACCCGCCCGGGTGGACCGTCCGCCACCGCCCCCTGGAAGAGCGTGAGCGATGTCTCGCGGTCCACGATGCGCACCTCGGCGCCCAGCGC
>CAZDYM010000099.1:6989-8362 GCA_964509325.1 uncultured Phycisphaeraceae bacterium | reverse complement strand
CCAGGTCGCGATCGTCACCGGCGCCTCCAGCGGGCTGGGCGCTTGCGTGGCGCGCGAGCTGGCCCGCCGCGGCGTCGGAACGCTGCTGATCGCGCGACGCGCCGAGCGGCTCGAAGCCCTGGCCGGGGAACTGGCCCGCGAGCGCCCCGACGCCCCGTGCCTCACGCTCCCGATGGACCTAGCGGAGACCGGCGCCGTCGCCCCCACGCTCGCCGGGTTTCTCGGGCGCCGCGCGCTCGAGCCCGTCGCCCTGTTCAACAACGCCGGTTTCGGGCACTACGCCCCGTTCCTCGAGCAGCCCGCCGGCCTGCACGAGCGGCTGTGGCGCGTGAACTACCTGGCGGCGGTCGAGACCGTCCGCGTCGTGCTGCCCGGCATGCTGTCGCGCCGGCGCGGGCACATCATCAACACCTGCTCGATGAGCACCAAGATCGGCCCGTGGGGCCACGCCGGCTACGCCTCCAGCAAGGCCGCCCTGGCGAACCTCACCCAGACGCTGGCGGCGGAGCACCCGGCGCGCCGGACCGGCGTTCACTTCTCGCTGGTCAACCCCGGCATCGTCGACACGCCCTACTTCGAGGCCGACTCGTTCCGCGCCCTGTGGCCGCGCGTCCGGCGCCGAGCCATCGCGCCCGAGCGGGTGGCGCGGCGCATGGTCGCGCTGCTCGACCGCCCGCGCCTGCAACTGTGCGTCCCGTGGTACTACCGCTTCATCGAGGTCATCGAGGCGTTCAGCCCGGCCCTGGCCCACCGCATCGTCGCCGCGGAGAGCCGGCCGGCTCGATGAGGGCTCCGATCCTCACACCCGCCCCACCACGTACACGACGTAGTCCCCGTCGAGTTCCCCGGGGTCGCCCTCCTGGTCGTCCGTGCTGAACGGGCGGACATAGAGGTTGCCGTCGCCGTCCATCGCGTCGCCGTAAGACGTGTAGACCTCCGTCGCGGCGAACCCGGCTTCGAGCATGGCCTCGCGCAGTTCGCTCACGCCCCACAGCCGCCAGTCGTAGACGAACGCGTCGGAGAAGGTCCGCGCTTTCTCGCCCCCGCGGCCCGTCCCGCCGCCGGCCCCTCCCCCCGGCGGCGGGAGCACGAAGTGGATCGCGTTCTCCACGCGGGCGCTGAACGGGTCGGCGCGGCGCTGCTCCCAGCGGTACTTCAGGGTGCCGCCTTCGGTGGGCACGTTCTTCTCGGTCACGCCGATGGTGAACGCGCCAGGACCGCCGTAGAGGTCGGCGACGAACACCCCGCCGGTGCGCAGTCGGTAAAGGGCCGAGCGGAGGTAGGTCATCAGCCAGCGCCGCTTGTGCAGTTCGCACGCCGCGAAGTTCAGCGCCGCGATCACGTCGGCCTTGTCTTTCGCGCCCAGCACGTCC
>CAZDYM010000099.1:6717-6979 GCA_964509325.1 uncultured Phycisphaeraceae bacterium | reverse complement strand
ATGCGACCGCTGATCGAGACCGGGTGCGTGTCGTCGTGCCGCGCGGCGCGTCGGGCGGCGTGCTCCAGCGGCTCGGGGTCCTTGTCGATGGCGACCGCCGAGGCGTCCTCATCGGCGGCGCACCAGGCGCGGGCCACGCTGGCGGGCCCGCAGAAGTCCTCGCCGAGTACCCGCGGCGAGCCGCCGTGGACGGCCCGCAGAAACGCCGCCTCCATCTCCGGCGCCTGCACGCACAACTCGTACAGGTCGTAGCGGTTCACCT
>CAZDYM010000099.1:0-6640 GCA_964509325.1 uncultured Phycisphaeraceae bacterium | reverse complement strand
GTCCGAGGCCGTCACGCGGCGGGTTCGGTGGATCGGTCCACAGCGTTCGGGGTTCGGGTCCGCGCAACGGAGTCGGGCGCGAAGGCCCAGCCCCGCCCCCCCGCGCTGCGACCCGCGCCCGCACGCGCCACGCAGCCGCCCTGTCACTCCGCCGCGCGGATCGATTTCACCATCGCTTCCCAGGCGGGCTTCTCGGCGTCGAGGATGGCGGCGGGTCCGGTGGCCTTGAACTGGACATCGCCTTCGTCCGTCACCACGATGGCGCCGAGGATCATGTAGCCCTGCTTGACGCTGCCGCCGCCCTGCATGCCCAGGCCGGCGTTGAAGCCGCCCGTGCCGGTGTGGAGCACGTGCACGTCCATGCCGTTGACCTTGAGGTCCTTCTGCTGGGCGGGCTTGTCGGGGTTCTGGATCTGCGCTTTCCAACGCTCGATGTTGGGGCCGACGCCGCCCTTGATGCCGGTGAACACCTTGACGTTGGCGTCCTCGCCGGCGCCGCTCGTTCCCGCGGGCAGCCTGAACTGCGCCGCCGGCGTGAACATGGACTTGGTCGGGGTCTCCACGACCCACGAGGCCGGGACTTCAAACGTCAGCCCGCCGGCGGTGATGGTCTGGGTCTGCTTCGCCGCGCCGGCCTCGTCGGCCTTGGCTCCGTTCTTCTCATCCGCGCCGGCGGCCCGAGCCGGGGCCGGCTCGGGCTTCGTCGAGGGCTTCTCGGTTTTCTCCCGAGGCCTGGAGCCGGTGATCGGGTTGGTCAGGTCATCCTGCGCGGCGGGCTTCGGGGGGGCCGGGAGACGATCGGGCGTTTGGGCCGGGGGCTGCGCGGGCGGCTTGGGCGCGTCCTGACGCGCCGCCGTCACGCCCGCGCCGACCGTCAGCGCGGTCCCGACGGCGGCCAACACCAACCCAAGGCGACGATTGTTCAGCATGGGCAACTCCATGAAAGTGCGTGCGGAAGTCCGCGGAGTGTACGCGGCGCGGCGTCCGGCCCAAAGAACAACGCCGCCCGCGGCATCAACCGGGCGGGCGGCGCAGAGGAGGCCGATAGGTTGGCGGACGGCGGCGTGGGCTCAGGCGGTCTTGACGCGGAAGACGACGGTGTCGGCGCCGCCGCGGGTCGCCGGGCCGACCACCGCGAGGCGGTCGAGGTTGACCTTGGTGGCACCGCCGAAACTGGTGAGGTCGATGGTGACGTTGGTGAGGCCGCCCGAGGCGTTGAACTCCGCGAGTTCCTGGCGTCCCTTGTCGGTCTCGATGACGACGCGGTAGGTGCCCTCGTCGGCGGGCAAACGCTGGAACACCAGCATGCCGCGGCCCTGGTCGCCGGCGACCATCAGGCACCCGCGGACCGTCGCGCCCACGTCGACCTGGGCTTCGAGGGCGTACTCGGTCTTGTTGGCGGCGAAGAAGGTGTCGATGAAGCCCGGGCCGAAGCGGCTGATCTGGGCGTTGTTGGCGTTGGCGGTGATCTGGGTGCGGAGGTCGTTGTTCAGTTGCAGGCTGGAGATGAAGAAGCCGCCCAGCACAAGCGTGGCGGTCGCGAAGCCGATGCACGCCGCGCGCCACAGGTACCCGGTCCGCAGGCCGATGTTGACCTGGGGCAGCGCGGGACCGATGCTCCCGACAGGCTGAGGGGGATACTCGGCCGCGACGGCGGCGACCGCCTCGCGCCACGCCGAGACCACGCGCTGCTTCAGCCCCGCCGGCGCTTCGACCCGCGGCAGCCAGGCGTCGATGTCGGCGGCGCGGGTCTGCTCGCGGCGGATCATCGCCTGCACCTCGGGCGAGGCGGCCCGGAAGGCCCGCTCGAACTCCTCGCGCTCCACCTCGTCCAGGAGCCCGAGGGCGTCCATCGAGGCGTATTCCAGAAGGTCTCGGGTCGTGAACGTCATTGAATCCAAACTCCTCGATCCATCCATCGGTGACTGATCCCGTTGTTCCCGGCGTTCCCGCCGGTCCCGACTGCCCGAAAGACCCCCGGAACGCTCGGCACCGTCCCGCACGGTCGCTGCGGCTTACCCGCCGTCATCCCCCGATCCCCGAAGGTTGCGGCCACGGAGTTCTCCGGCCTGGCCGGGGCCGGCTTCGACGGACGGGACCGGGCCGGATTCGTCCTCCTTTTCCCGCAGACGCACCAGAGCGCGGCTCAGCGCCGACTTGATGGTGCCCAGGGGGATGCCCAACTCCAGCCCGATCTGTTTGAGCGTCTGGCCTCCGAGATACGCCCTCTTGACGACTGTTTGCTGCAGTTCCGGCAGCGTTTCGATCTTTTTCATCACGAGCGCGAACCGCTCGTCCTGTTCCACGGTGTTACCGGCCGGGACCTCCTCGGAGGCGGGCGACCAGGATTCGTCCAGAACGCCCGGCTTGATCCGCGATTGCACCCGACGCAGCCTGTCGACCATGTGCCGGCGCGCCAGCAGCATGACCCACGTCACCAGCGCGGAGCGTTTGGGGTCGTACCGGGCCGCGGTCCGCCACAGACGCACGAAGACCTCCTGCACGACGTCCTCCGCGTCCGCACGCGTCGGCATGGCCTGATAGGCCATCCGGTACACGAGCGAACCGAAGCGGTCGTAGAGCTGCTCGATGGCCGCCTCCTCGTCGGCGGCGACGCGGCGCATCAGCTCAAGGTCCTCGATGCCCTTCTGGGCGTTCACAGCACGGTCCTTTCCAGTCGGTTCCGCACCGGCCAAGATGTCCGATCCTATACGGGAGACCTCGGAAACGGATGCCTCAGGTTTCATCCTGGCTGGATTCGACCGAATCTGGCTTCCTCCGATCAGGGGGCGCGCGAGGGTCAAATTCGCGAAACCCGAACATCCGGACATCGAAAACCCTTCTGCCTCGCTCGAAACTGGTGAGTCGGTCTGAGCGGTTGACCGAACGAAAGATGACCGATCAGACTCCGAACGAGCCAAAACGCTGGAACAATGTGAGCACATTCCGGTCCCCACGCCTTGCTTGGTGATTCACATTGATTTATCGTTTTTGAGCGGAACCGAAGGTGCCGATGCGCCGTGGATCCGAAGGCAACTGCAGAGGTGGTGCTTCCATGCGTCACGGTTCGTCAGATTCGACCTTGCGTCAGCGGGCTTGCCCGCCGGCGATGGGCGGGTCCGAGAACGGGCGCCGTGGGTTCTCGGTGATTGACCTGCTGGTCTCGATCGCCGTGATGGGGCTGCTCATCACCATCCTGCTGCCGTCGCTGACTTCGGCGAACGAGATGGCGCGGCGCGCCAAGTGCGCGTCGAACATCCGTCAGCTCGGCCTGGGCGTGCAGATGTACGCGTACGACCACAGCGACCTGGTGCCGCAGAGCCGGTTCAACACGCTGACGGGCGACGGGCGCGGAGCGGAGTCCGCCGAGACGATTTTCCTGCGGATCGATGGGGAGGATTGGCGGAACTTCGAAGGCAACCGGCGGTTCCGCGGGGTGTCGTGGGACGGTCTGGGCACGCTGGCGGTGAACAGTTACGCCGATGCGCCGCACGTGTATTACTGCCCGAGCCACGAGGGCGAGCATCCTTACACGAAGTACAAGGACGTGTGGACCGCGCCGAAGGGCTCGATCGCGGGCAACTACCAGTACCGGATCTTCAAGGGCAACGCGCGGCTGGGGAATCTCAAGCCGGCGCTGGCGCTGATCGCCGACGGCATGAAGACGCCCGACGACTACAACCACCGCGTCGGGAACAACATGCTCAAGGCCGACCTCAGCGTGACGTGGTTCTCCGATCACGGCGGCGAACTGATCGAGACGTTGCGGAACGCCGGCGGCAGCGTCGAAGACGCCTGGCACCTGCTCGACCGACCCGTCGAGGATCGTCCGTCGGGCAACTGAGCCGGCCCGGCCGGCCCGCGCCGGAGAGTTCATGATCGGAATCTCTGAGCCCCTCCGCAGGGGCTCGCTGTGTTTTCGGGCTGAGTTCCGGGCTGGATTCGTCCGGTGCTGCTCTTGATTGGAACGCCGGAGGGAACCCGGTCAGGCGTCGCGGGCCCTACCGTTGGATGGTGTTGCGGCGTGGACTGACCATTCTGCTAAGTGCGGCGCTGGTTCCCGCCGCGTGGGCGGGCGATGCCGCGCCCGAGCCGTCGCTGCGTCCGGTGCGCGAGTACGCGCCGGTGGGGAAGCGCGCGGAGGTGGAGGTTCATTGGGATGGCGTCTCGCTGCCCGCCGCGGTCGGTTCGCCGCGAGCCGGCCGAGGCGGATCACCCACTTCGGAGGCTTCGGACCCCGGCCCGGCGGCGCAAGCCGCGCCGACCGAGGTCGTGCTGTTTGATGCGTGGGGAGCGGAGTTGGGTCGACACGCCGTGGTCGAACCCTCGGGCGAGGGGGGCGGCGCGGTGTTGGACTTGTTGGAGGCGTTCCCGATCCTGGGCTCGACGCCGCCGGCCCGGGCGGTGAAGGCAGGGCTGCGCCGCGGCAACGTGGGCATCGGGTCGGGGGTGGTGGTGGTGCCGATGTGGAGCGCCCCGCGCTACGAGTCGGCGCTGACCGCGGTGGCGCGGCGGATGCTCCGGGCCCGCTCGGTGGCCGAGTTCGAGAGCATGCTGCCGGGTCTGCGCGGGCGGATCGAGGCGCTGGACCGAGAGGTTCGGGGTGAGGGCGTGGGCGGGGGCGGGGGCGCGGACGGGGTGGGTGGTCTGGGCGAGCCCGAGCGTGTCTTCAGCGGGTACCGGTTGATCGTCGATCGGCGCGTGCGGATCAGGACGTCGCTGGGTGAGATGGAGTTCGCGCTGCGGTTCGACGCGGCCCCGGGGCACGCGGCGGCGTTTCTGCGGCTGGTCGAGGGCGGGTTCTACGACGGGTCGGCGATCTTCCGGATCGGCCTGAGCGGGGTGGACGGGCGTCCGCTGTTCATCCAGGCGGGCGACCCAACGGGGACGGGGCTGGGGGGCAACGGCGAGCGGGTGGCCTACGAGCCGAGCACGCTGGAACGACGAGCGGGCACGCTGGCGCTGGCGCGGGCGGTGGGCGATCCCAACTCCGCGTCCACGCAGATCGTGATCACGCTGGCGGACGACGCCGCGGGGGAAACGCGCGACGGGGCGACGGCGTCCGGCGAGCTGGTGCGCGGGGCGGGGGTGCTGCGGGCGCTGGCCGAGGTCCCGGTGGGCCCGCGCGTGCCCGAGGTCCCGGGCTCGCCGCGGGACCTGCCGCTGGCGGACCTGGTGATCGAGCGGGCGTGGACGGTGCCGGCGCGGGTCGGCGAATCGGCGCCCGTGCCGGAGGCCGAGCCGGAGCCCGAGGCGGTGGAAAGGTGAACGCGGTTGGTCCGGGGCGGCGGCTGCACCTAGAGTTGGCAGGAGGGTTGCGGAGGCGGCGTGCGCGGGTCCGGGCGGTTGGCGCGGCCGTTTCGGTGTTGCGCCCCGACCGTGTCGTCTGCCCGCAAGGACCCGCATGAGCCAGGCCCCCGCCGGACCACTCACCGCCCAGAACTACTCGCCGCCGACGGTGACGCAGTTCAGCGTCTTTCTCGACAACAAGGTGGGGAAGCTGCTGGAACTGCTGGGCACGTTCGAGCAGGACCCGGTGTGCCAGGTGTGCGCGTTCACGGTGCAGGAGTCCAGCGACTACGCGGTTGTGCGGCTGGTGACCAACCACTCGGCGACGGCGCGGCAGATTCTCCGCCAGCACCGCCTGCCGTTCTCGGAGAAGCAGCTGTTGATCGTCGAACTGCCGTCGGGAACGGGTCTGGCGCGGATGTGCCTGGCCCTGCTGGGGGCGGAACTGAACATCCACTTCGCGTACCCGGTGATGCTCAAGAGCGGGGCGACGCCGAGCGTGGCGCTGAGCGTGGACGACATCACGCTGGCGGGGCAGCTCCTGCGCCGGAAAGACTTCCGGCTGCTGGGTGAGTGCGACCTGCCGCGACCGGGCGTGTGATCGCGTCGGCGGGCCAGGGGGGCCAGGGGGGCCAGGGGGGCCAGGGGGGCCAGGGGGGCTAGGGAGGCTTGGCGGGGCCTAGAGGGCCAAGGGGGCCAAGGGGGCCAAGGGAGTGGCGCGTCAGTTCCCCGCTTCGCTCAGGACCACCTCGACGCTGCGCTCCTGCCCGTCGCGGAGGAAGTCGATCTTCACGGTGTCGCCGGCGGACTTCCCGCGCAAGGCGCGGCGGAGTTCGACGAGGTTGGCGACGGGCTTGCCGTTGACCTGCGTGATGACATCGCCGGGGGCGATCTCGCCGGTGCGTCGGTGGACGCGGGTGCCGCGGAGCCCGGCCTGCTGGGCGCCGCTGCCCTCGGCGACGGCGTGGATCATCACGCCCTTCTCAAAGCCGAGGCGGCTGCGTTGCCGCTCATCGACGGACGTGATGCCCAGCACCGCGCCGGCCTTGCCGTCGCCCGTGAGGAGCCACTGGACCTCTTCGGCGATGAGGTCCGCGGGGACGGCGAAGCCAACGCCGGCGCTGGAGCGTGAGGCGCTGCGGATGGCGGTGTTCATGCCGATGAGGCGCCCGGCGGAGTCGAGCAGGGGCCCGCCCGAGTTCCCGGGGTTGATGGCGGCGTCGGTCTGGATGACGCCGGCCACCTCGTTGCCCGCGACGGATTCCATGGTGCGTCCCAGCGCGCTGATGACGCCGGTGGTGAGGGTGCGGTCGAGCCCGAAGGGGTTGCCGATGGCGAAGACGCTCTGGCC
>CAZDYM010000098.1:0-8368 GCA_964509325.1 uncultured Phycisphaeraceae bacterium | reverse complement strand
CTTCGGCATCAACTGCGGGTTCCGGGTGGGGCTCGTCAACAGCTTCGACGCCAAGGATGTCCTCGGCGTCTACCTCGAGGGCGATGTCGTCGCCACCGACGGCCGCTACACCCTCCGCGGCAGCCGCGTCTATTACGACATCGCCCGCGAGCGCGCCATCGTCCTCGACGCCGTGTTCTGGACCTACGACGAAGAGAAGGGCATGCCCCTCTACCTCCGCGCCGAGGCGATCCGCCAGGAGTCGCGGAACCAGTGGTCCGCCGACAAGGTGACGCTCGCCAATGTCGGTTTCGCCGAACCGCACTTCGCCATCGGCGCCACCAGCGTCACCCTCACGCGCGACCAGACCAGCGCCGGCCGCGAGCGCCACTACCTCGACGCCCGCGGCGTGGGCTTCCTCGTCGGCGGCGTCCCCGTCTTCGGACTCCCCCGCGTCCGGGGCGAGTTCCGCCCCAGCGTCCTCCGCCGCATGACCGTCGAGAGCGAGGCGGGCGATCCCATCGTCCGCACCACCTGGGACCTCTACACCCTCCTCGGACTCGACTCCGCCCCGGGCAACGAGGCCCTCCTCCTCCTCGACGGCTACTTCGACCGCGGCCTGGGCGTCGGCGGCGACGCCCGCTGGAGCCGCGAGGATCTCCTCGGCTCCGCCTACGGCTACTTCATCCACGACAACGGCACCGACCGCCTCACCAGCGGCGCCGAGATCGACCGCGACGACGACAACCGCGGCATGGTCCCCGCCGAGCAGCGCTGGCGCCTCAACGACCAGTGGACCCTCTTCCTCGAAGGCTCCTACATCTCCGACGAAACCTTCGTCGACGCCTTCTACGAGCAGCTCGCCGAGACCCGTCGCGAGTTCACCAACTCCTTCTACGCCCGACGCATCGAGGACAACTCCCTCTTCTCCGTCGAGGCCCGCGGCACCTTCAACGACTTCATCTCCAACGAATACCTCCTCCAGTCCCGCGGCTACGCCACCGAGAAACTCCCCGAGGTCGTCTACCAGCGCGTCGCCGACGACCTCTTCAACCTCCTCAGCTACACGAGCGAGTACCGCTACAGCCGCGTTGACCTGCGCTTCTCGAGGCCCCGCCTCCGCGAGATCGGCTTCGACACCCCCGCCCGTGCGTTCGCCGGCTTCGGCCTCGCCCCCGACGACAGCCTCGAAGCCGCCCGCCGCGCGGAGGGATACACCGACGACCCCGTCAACCGCTTCGATACGCGCCACGACGTCGAGATCCCCCTCGCCGCCGGCGCACTGAACATCGTCCCCTTCGCCGCCGGACGCTTCACCTCGTGGGACCGCTCCTTCGACGACTTCTCCGGCGCCGACGAGGACGACTACCGCCTCTGGGGCGGCGGCGGCGTCCGCCTCTTCACCACCATCCAGCACATCGACGACTCCGTCGATTCCCGATTCTTCGACCTCCACCGCATCCGCCACCTCGTCGAGCCGAACGCGACCATCTGGAGCGCCGCGACCACCATCGACCAGAAGGACATCCCCGTCTACGACGAGTACGTCGAATCGCTCGCCGCCGGAACCGCGGCGCGCGGCGGAGTGCGCAACACCTGGCAGACGATGCGCGGCGGGCCTGACGCCGAACGCAGCGCCGACTGGCTCGTCATCAACTCCGACTACATCTGGTCCACCAGCGAGATCGACATCGAGTCTCCCTTCGGACGCTTCGTCGAGGCCCGCCCGGAGAACTCCTTCCTCGGCCGCTTCTTCTCCAATGAGGTGCTGTGGAACCTGACCGAAACGATCGCGATCACGAACGACATCCTCCTCGATACCGAGGAGGGCGACTTCGCCCGCACCACCGTCGGCGCGATCTTCGACCACGGCGCGGGCTTCGGCTCGATCATCGAGTGGCGCGACCTCCCGCCGCTCGACGCGACTTACCTCGATTTCGGCGCGCGGTACGAGTTCACACGCAAGTACGCCGCCGCCGCCTTCGCCACCTACGACCTCAACATGAGCGAGATCCAGTCCGTCGGATTCTCGATCACCCGCCGCTTCCCCCAGTGGACCGTCGGCATCAACCTCTCCTACGACAACATCACCGACGAGACCAGCGTCGGCGTCACCCTCCGCCCCGCCGGCCTCCGCGGCGAGGATCGCCGGCGCATCTTCACCCGTGATCCCGTGACCACAGAGCTCCTCGGCGATCAGCCCACGCCCGATGCCGCACCACGCCCCGGCCGGCTCCAGACCGGCCCCTTCGGCGAGCCGTGACGCGCGCATCGGCCCCGCGCCGTGCGGTACAGTTCCGACCCGGATGACCTCACGCAGCGCGACCGACGCCCAGCACACGCTCCGCGCCCCCGCCGGATTCCGAGGCTTCGGCCTATTCACCGGCGCGCCCGCCGCCGTCTCCTTCCACCCCGCGCCCCCGGGCGCCGGACGCTTCTTTCGGCGCACCGACCTGCCCGGCGAACCGATCATCCCCGCGCGCCTCGAGCACGCCGCCGAGAGGCAGCGCCGCACCGCGCTCGAACACGACGGCGTCTCCATCGAGACCGTCGAGCACTGCCTCTCCGCCCTCGCCGCGCTCGGCGTCGACAACGCCCGCATCGACCTCGACGGCCCCGAGCTTCCCGCAGGCGACGGCTCCGCGCTCCCCTTCGTCGACGCCATCCTCGAGGCGGGCCTGCTCGCGCAGGACGCCCCGCGGCGGCCGATCATCGTCGTCCGCACCGTCACCGTCTCCGGCCCCGGCTGCTCCGCCGCCGCGCACCCGCTCGCTCGCAACGGCGACCCGCCCGAGTTCCGGTACGAGCTGGACTACGGACCCGGCGCGCCGATCCCGCCGCAGTCGCACGTCTTCCGCGCCGATCCCGGCGTGTACGCCCGCGACATCGCCCCCGCGCGCACATTTTCAACGCGCGACGAGGCCGAGGCCGCCCGCGCCCGCGGACTTTTTTCGCATCTCTCGCCGCGCGACATGCTCGTCATCGACCACGCCGGCCCCGTGGACAACGCCTACCGCCTTCCCGACGAGCCCGCCCGCCACAAGCTCGTCGATCTCATCGGCGACCTGGCCCTGCTCGACCGCCCGATCCGGGCGCGCATCGCGGCCGTCAAATCAGGCCACGCGCTGAACGTCGAGCTGGCCCGCGCCATCCTCCGCGCGCACGCCGACGCATGACCCCTGCCCCCCCGAGCGACGGCGGGCGCCACCGGCGCGCGATGCCGCTCGTTGGCGTAGCGACGCCGCACGTCGAGGAAGTCCTCAGCCTGATGCCGCGGGCCGCCCGAGCGCAACCTCGGCCGGCAGCCGTTCGAAAAACGTTCGGATTATTTGTTTTTGTCCCGCGGCATCTTGACCACACGCCGTATTTTGTTAGCATTTCGAGATCAGGCTGGATCGGGATCGGGCGTGCCCGCGCATTTTGCCGAAAGATCATCGGCCAACCCGCCCTCTTCGCCGATCCGCATCGTGGAGCGTCGCCATGGACCAGGACGAGGACGACATCGCCAGTCCCTGACTTTCCGGAGCCGAAGCCCGTCTTCGCGCTCCGCGTGACGCCCCGCGGCGTCGAGGCCGACTGTTCCGATCGACGCCGCGATTCTCGACCACATCCATCGCTGCCGCGGCGGACGTCGCGCCCCGCGGCTGACTTCAGCAGAACCCGTACCGACCGATGCGCCCGGCCCCGAGCCGCCGCGGACGCTCGATCCCCGAATCCCCCGGTCCCCCACCCACCTCGACACGTCTCATTCGAACGGAACTCGCCATGAAAGACCTCAGCAAGATCCGCAACATCGGCATCTGCGCCCACATCGACGCCGGCAAGACCACCGTCTCCGAGCGCATCCTGTTCTACACCGGCAAGAACTACAAGATGGGCGAGGTCCACGAGGGCACCGCCACCATGGACTTCCTGCAGGAAGAGCAGGAGCGCGGCATCACCATCCAGTCTGCCGCCACCACCTGCCCCTGGACCAAGGACGGCGTGGAGTACCGCATCAACCTGATCGATACCCCCGGGCACGTCGACTTCACCATCGAGGTCGAGCGCTCGATGCGCGTGCTCGACGGCGCCGTGGCCGTGTTCGACGGTAAGGAGGGCGTTGAGGCCCAGTCCGAGACGGTGTGGCGCCAGGCCGACCGCTACAACGTGCCCCGCATCTGCTTCATCAACAAGATGGACAAGATCGGTGCCGACTGGGAGTTCTCCTTCAAGTCGATCCGCGAGCGCCTCGGCGCCAACCCGATCGCCATGCAGATCTCCATTGGCACCGGCAACGAACTCGCGGGCATCATCGACCTGGTGAAGATGAAGGCGTACTACTTCGACGCCTCCGAACTCGGCGCCAAGATCGAGGAGCGGGAGATCCCCGCCAACATGAAGGACATCGCCGAGCTGTACCGGCACGAGCTGGTCGAGGCCGCGACCCACTTCGACGACTCGCTGCTGGAGAAGGTGCTGAACGACCAGCCGCTCACCGAGGCCGAGATCAAGAAGGCGATCCGCGCGGGGGTGTGCTCGCGGAAGTGCACGGCGGTGTTCTGCGGCGCCGCCCTGCGCAACATCGGCGTCCAGCTGCTGCTCGACGCCGTGGTCGACTACCTCCCCAGCCCCCTCGACAAGGAGAACGTGCAGGGCACCAACCCCAAGGACGCCGACGAGAAGCTCACCCGCCCCCACTCCGCGGACGCCCCCTTCTCCGCCCTGGTCTTCAAGGTCGTCTCCGACACCCACGGCGACCTGACCTACATGCGCATCTACTCGGGCAAGATCGGCAAGGGTGAGCGCGTCCTGAACCCCGGCAACGGCAAGCGCGAGATCATCTCCCGCATCTTCGAGATGCACGCCCAGAACCGCATCCCCCTCGAAGAAGTCTCGGCGGGCTCCATCGTCGCCGTCGTCGGCATCAAGGACTCCATCACCGGCGACACCCTCTGCTCGCCCGACGCCCCCATCCTGCTCGAGCGCATGACCTTCCCCGAGCCGGTCATCAGCATGTCGATCGAGCCCAAGACCGCCGACGACAAGCGCAAACTGTCCGACGCCCTGACCGTCATCCGGCGCGAGGACCCCTCGTTCCGATCCAACTTCAACGAGGAGACCGGCCAGACCATCATCAGCGGCATGGGCGAGCTGCACCTCGAGATCATCAAGAACAAGCTCGTCCGCGACATGAAGATCAACGTCGAGGTCGGCAAGCCCCGCGTCTCGTACCGCGAGACCATCACCGGGACCGCCGAGTACGTCCGCGGCCTGTTCAAGAAGCAGACCGGCGGCCGCGGCCAGTTCGGCGACTGCACCATCAACGTCGAGCCCTTCACCAAGGCCCAGGCCGAGGAGGCCAACCTCGACTTCGAGAACCAGATCGCTTTCGAGAACAAGATCGTCGGCGGCGCCATCCCGAAGGAGTTCATCCCCGCGGTCGAGCACGGCGTCCGCGCCACCGCCGCCTCGGGCGTCCTGGCCGGGTACCCCCTCATCAACGTCAAGGTCACCCTGGTCGACGGCTCCTTCCACCCCGTCGACTCCAGCCAGGTCGCCTTCGAGCAGGCCGGCCGCGCCGCCCTCATCGAGGCGTGCAACAAGGCCCGCCCCACCCTGCTCGAACCCATCATGAAGGTCGTCATCACCACCCCCGAGGAGTACTTCGGCAACGTCTCGGGCGACATCTCCTCCCGGCGCGGCCTGATCGTCGGCTCCGAAGAGCGCGGCAACGCCCGCATCCTCACCACCGAGGTCCCGCTCTCGGAGATGTTCGGCTACACCACCGCGCTGCGCTCGATGAGCCAGGGCCGCGCCACCAGCACCATGGAGCCCCTCGAGTACCGCCCCATGCCCGCGAACCTGATGAAGGAAGTCGTCGAGGCGAAGTGAGATCCCGTGTCACGCCCACGTCCGCGTGGGCACTACGGATCGGCCGAGAGTTCACCCAAGGCCCAGCGGCAGCCCCGCTGGGCCTTTTCAATCACCACCCCGCCGCGGGGGAGTACCATCGCGCGCCGATGCCACACGCCCCGGACGAGCTCGCCCGTCTGCTCTCCACCTCCCGCCGCATCGCGGTCCTCACCGGCGCGGGCATCTCCGCCGAGTCGGGCCTGCGCACCTTCCGCGGCGTCACGTCGGCTCACGCCGCGTCCGGGGGGCCGCCGGACATGGCCGCGTTGTGGAAGGATTTCGACCCCGCCACCCTCGCCACCCCGGAGGCCTTCGAGCGCAACCCCGAACTGGTCACCCGTTGGTACGACTGGCGTCGCCTTGGCTGCCTCGCCGCCGAGCCCAACCCGGGGCACCTCGCGCTCGCCGAGCTCGAACGCCGCGTGACCGGCGCGCACGGCCCCGCGGCCTTCACCCTGCTCACCCAGAATGTCGACCGCCTCCATCACCGGGCCGGGAGCGTCAACGTCGTCGAACTCCACGGCAGCATCGTCCAGTGGCGCTGCACGCTCACCGGCGAGCGCCTGACGCCGCCCGGTGAGCCCTTCAAGGCGTTCCCTCCGCCGTCGCCTTTCGCCCCCGGCGCGCTGCTCCGGCCCGACGTGGTGTGGTTCGGGGAGGCACTCCCGCCCGAGGCGATGGCGGCCGCGGGCGAAGCCGTCGCAGCGTGTGACCTCTTTCTTTCCATCGGCACCTCCAGCGTGGTTTACCCCGCCGCAGGGTTCATCCAGCAGGCCGCACGGCGCGGGGCTGCCACCGTCGAGATCAATCTTGAAGCCACGCCGATTTCCGGCTTGGTCGGCCTGAGCGTCCGGGCCCGGGCGGGCGACGTGCTGCCGAGGGCGATCGCGGCATGCCGCTGAGGTCGTCGCGTCCGCGGACCCGCGTCGGAGCCCGCTCGATCCGGTCCGGTCTCGCCGCGATCCCGCGATTACCAGCCGCGGCGCATGGCCGGTGCCCATCTGGCTCTCGCCCGCGATGATCCCCGCGCGGACCGTGATGAAGGACCTGCCCGACCGGTTGAGAAAGAAGGGGGCCTGCACACCGGCGTTCTTCGGCATGGACTCTTCGAGCACGGGCGGAAGATCTCATGGGCGACGCAGCGCCGTGCGGCGCGTGACCTCGAACCGAGCCGGTCTGCGCGGCTCGTGTGTGCCCCGTCGCGACGATCCTGGGGCAACCCAGCCGCGTGGGTCGACGGCGGTCCCGCCGTCGCCGGTCCGGCGAAAGGTCGCCGCGGTCTCAGACCACCACGACCCCGCGTCGCAGCAGGTCGACATCGTTCAGAAGTTTGGCCAGCACCAGATTGATGACCACGATGCTGAGGAACGAGAGCACGAAGCCCTCGGTGGTCGCCCTCCCGACCCCGTGGGCCCCGGGCCTGCACGTGAACCCCTTGAAGCACGCGATGAGGCCGATCGACGCGCCGAAGAACACGCTCTTGATCAGCCCGTTGGTGATCGAGTACCAGTCGATGAAGTCGGCGCTGTACTTCCAGTACATCTCGGGCGAGACGCCGTAGATCTGCACGCAGCACAGGTACGACCCCATGACCCCGCAGAGATTCGAGGCGACGGTGAGCACCGGGATCATGAAGATGCACGCGGCGACCCGCGGCGCCACCAGCACCCTGACGGGGTCCGCCGCCATGACGCGCATCGCGTCCAGCTGGTCCGTCACGCGCATCGAGCCGAGTTCCGCCGTGAGCGAGCAACCGACTCGGCCCGCCAGCATCACGGCCGCCAACACCGGGCCAATCTGCTTCACGATGGAGATGTTCGCCACCGCCCCCAGCCGCTGCTCCTGCCCCCACTGGCGGAACTGCACGTACGCCTCGATCACCAGGATCGCGCCGATGAACAGCCCGGTCAGCCCCACCATGGGCATCGACCGAGAACCGATCGAGAACAGCTGCGGCCCCAGGCGCTCCCACTTTGTCCAGGAGGCACGGTGCCGCAGCAGCGCCCGCAACGTCGCCGCCGTGAACGCCATGAACTGTCCAAACCCGGAGACGGCGCGGAAGATGTGCGAACCGATCGAGGTGACCACCACGCCCATAGCGTAGCCGAGGATCCGCGCCCGGAGGCGGGCCCGCCGTCAGCCGACAAGGCGGTCCGGCTACTTTTTCTCAACCTCGTCGCGCATCTTCTGCTTGAGAAGGTCCAGTTCGCGGCGCAGCCGTTCCAACTCGGCGTTGACGCCGTCCACGGACTTGTCGGCGTTCACCGCCGCGGCCAGCTGGGCCCGCGCCTCTTCGAGCCGCTCGCGCCACACCGGGTCACGAGCGAGGGCCATCGCCCGGGCCAGGTCGTCGAGCCCGCGCTTGTCCTTGGCCTCGACCAGCGCCGCCACCCCCGCCGTTCGTGGCCTCGCCTCGCGGTCCGTGACCAAGGGGGCGAGCGCCGCGTAGGCGGCGTCGGGATCGTGCCGTGCCAGCCGGCCCACCACCTCCGCC
>CAZDYM010000097.1:7679-8377 GCA_964509325.1 uncultured Phycisphaeraceae bacterium | reverse complement strand
TCCGGCGCCGCCCTCTCCGACCTCAAGTAAGCCCCCGCGCCGCTCGATCGACCCGCGCCGGGGCCCTGCCCGCGCCGCCAAGGCCCCGGCGCTGCCGCCGCAGCACGCGCCCGCCTCAACCCGCGCCCGCGTCGGGCCGATAGTCCGATCTATGGAAGCCGCCCTCTCCGCCATCGCCCAGGCCTCGGTCCGGTCGCAGGTGTCCTACGCCGTCGCGGCCAAGGCCCTTGGCACGGTGCGCCAGCAGGGCGATGCCGCGGTCGCGCTGCTCGCCGCGGCGAGCAAGGTGCAGGAAGCGGCGCTGGAGTCGGGACGCGAAGGCGGCCCGTCGATCTACGACGAACGCGGCGGGTTGGACGTCACGGCCTGATCGCGTCAGCGCTGTGCGCGCAGGAGACCTGTGCGCGTCCCCCCACAATCGACCATGACTCGGGGGCGTGACAGCACGAACGTCGACGCCCGATCTCCGCGGCTGGCGATGACGTCGCGCGGGGTGAAGGTACTTGAGCATCTGAAGAACAAGCCCGAGTTGCTGGGCACGGTGGTCCCGTGGCTGCGCGGACACGCGATGGGTCAGCACGGCGCGGTGTCGATGCTGCGGCTGCACGATGAGCACAGGCGCGTCGGAGTCGTGCAAGGCGAAGGCGACATGCCCACAGGTTCGGGGGCCCTGCCAATCCGGCAGGCTGGTGCCCGTG
>CAZDYM010000097.1:0-7669 GCA_964509325.1 uncultured Phycisphaeraceae bacterium | reverse complement strand
CGATTCCGATGCGGCGAACGCTTGCCCCGAACCCCTTCTGAGCATTCACCTTGCACCAGCCATGTCCGGTTCCAAGGAGGGGGGCCGGCGGGGGGAATCCTCCCCCCGCCATTGCGAACCTCGACTGGCGCGCGGGTTGCATGGAGTCTGCCAACAGTCGTGGTGCCGGGCGAAGTTCGGGAGTGGGATGGAGGCCAAGCCTGCCTCATCCGCCCGGCGCGGCCGGCACCACTTTGCCTCGCCTCCAAGGACACACGCCATGCGACCAGACCGCTTCACCACGCTCGCCCAGCAGGCCCTCGCCGATGCGCAGGCCGACGCGATGTCGCGCCAGAACCCCGAGGTCACCGGCCTGCACCTGCTCGCCGCGATGCTCAAGGAAAAGGGCGGGAGCGCATGGTCGCTCATCGACAAGGTCGCGGGCAACGCGGCGCGCGTCGCGCAACTCGTCGAAACCGAACTCGGCCGTCTGCCCACGACCTCCAGCGGCGCGGGGCAGGCGGGCCGCGCGCTCATGGACATCCTCGGCCGCGCCGAGCAGGAGACCAAGAAACTCGGCGATTCCTTCATCTCGACCGAGCACCTGCTGCTCGCGCTCGCCGATGCGAGCGGGCCGGCCAGGGACCTGCTCTCGACGGTGGGGGGGGCCGACCGCAAGCGCCTCGAACAGGCCATCAAGCAGGTGCGCGAGGCCTCGGGCGTGCAGAACGTCACCGACCAGAACGCCGAGAGCCAGTACGAAGCGCTCAAGAAGTACTCCATCGACCTGACCGAGAAGGCCCAGCAGGGCAAACTCGACCCGGTGATCGGGCGCGACGAGGAGATCCGCCGCTGCATCCAGGTGCTCAGCCGACGCACCAAGAACAACCCCGTGCTCATCGGCGAACCCGGCGTCGGCAAGACCGCCATCGCCGAGGGCCTCGCCCTCCGCATCGTCAACGGCGACTGCCCGGAGTCCATGCGCGACGTCCGCATCGTCGCGCTCGACGTCGGCCAACTGCTCGCCGGCGCCAAGTACCGCGGCGAGTTCGAGGAGCGCCTCAAGGCCGTCCTGCGCGAGGTGCAGGCCAGCAAGGGACAGATCATCCTCTTCATCGACGAACTGCACACCATCGTCGGCGCGGGCGCGGCCGAGGGCGCCGTGTCGGCGGGCAACCTGCTCAAGCCCGCCCTCTCCCGCGGCGAACTCCGCTGCATCGGCGCCACCACCCTCGACGAGTACCGCAAGCACATCGAGAAGGACGCCGCGCTGGAACGCCGATTCCAGACCGTCCTGGTCGACCAGCCCACCGTCGAGGACACCGTCTCCATCCTCCGCGGGCTGAAGGAGCGCCTCGAGGTCCATCACGGCGTGCGCATCGCCGACGCCGCCCTCGTCTCCGCCGCCACCCTCTCCAACCGCTACATCACCGATCGCTTCCTCCCCGACAAGGCCATCGACCTGGTGGACGAGGCCTGCGCCATGATCCGCACCGAGATCGACTCGATGCCCAGCGAACTCGACGCGGTCACCCGCCGCGTCATGCAGCTCCAGATCGAAGAGGCCGCCCTGAAGAAGGAGAGCGACAAGGCCAGCCAGGAACGCCTCGAAGCCCTCGGACGCGAACTGTCGGACCTCAAGGCCAAGGGCGACGCCATGCGTGCCCAGTGGGAGCGCGAGAAGTCCCTCATTGAGAAGGTTCGCGCCCTCCGCGCCGAGATCGAGTCCGTCCGCCAGCAGGCCGAGCAGGCCCAGCGCAGTTACGACCTGAACAAGGCCGCCGAACTGACCCACGGCCGGCTGCCCGCCCTGCTCCGCGACCTCGAAGCCGCCGAGGCCGCCGCCCGGAAGCCGGCCGGCGCCGGGACCGGGGGCGACGGATCCCGCCTGCTCCGCGAGGAAGTCACCGAGGAGGAGATCGCCGACATCGTCTCGAAGTGGACCGGCATCCCCGTGACCCGCCTGGTCGAGGGCGAGCGCGACAAGCTGCTCCGACTCGACCAGATCCTGCACCAGCGCGTGGTGGGGCAGGACGAGGCCGTTGAGCTCGTCGCCGACGCCGTCATCCGGGCCCGGTCCGGGATCCAGGACCCGCGCCGCCCCATCGGCTCGTTCCTGTTCCTCGGTCCGACCGGCGTCGGCAAGACCGAACTCGCCCGCGCCCTCGCCGCCAGCATGTTCGATTCCGAGGACGCCATCGTCCGCATCGACATGAGCGAGTACATGGAGAAGCACGCCGTCAGCCGCCTCATCGGCGCGCCCCCCGGCTACATCGGCTACGACGAGGGCGGGCAGCTCACCGAGGCGGTGCGCCGACGCCCCTACAGCGTCGTCCTCTTCGACGAGATCGAGAAGGCCCACCCCGATGTCTTCAACACCCTGCTGCAACTGCTCGACGACGGGCGCCTCACCGACTCGCAGGGCCGCACCGTTTCGTTCAAGAACACCGTCATCATCATGACCAGCAACATCGGCTCGCCCCACCTGCTCGAGGGCGTCACCGCCAACGGCCAGATCACCACCGACGCACGCCAGGCCGTGATGCGCGAACTCCGCGCCCACTTCCGCCCCGAGTTCCTCAACCGCGTCGACGACGTCGTCCTCTTCAAGCCCCTCCGCCTCGACGAGATCGCCCGCATCGTCCGACTGCTCGCACGCGACATCGAGGCCCGCCTGCGCGATCGCGGCGTCACCCTCGACCTCACCGAAAAGGCCGCCGAGTTCATCGCACGCACCGCCTACGACCCCGTCTACGGCGCCCGCCCCCTCAAGCGGTACCTCCAGCGCGAACTCGAAACCCGCCTGGCCCGCAAGCTCCTCGCCAACGAAGTCGCCGAGGGCCACCGCGTGACCGTCGGCGTCGAAGACGACGCGCTGACCTTCACAGTGAAGCCGGAGTCCCCGACCCGACCCGCACGCCCCGCAACCCCGGCCGAAGCCCCTTCGGTGAGGTAGCCAAACAAAACACGATCATGGCTGGTTCCGCCCAAAAGTGCGAAACCTGCGAAAAGGCCGTGTCAGTTCCCTTTCGCAGCGGTTAGCATGCTGGGTGTCCCTTCATCGTGCCTGAACGCACACCGTCGAACCCGGGCCCCGTCCGGATTCCACCATGTGAAGACAGGAAAGATGCATCGGGCCGTGCCGCGGTCGCGTATCGACCGCCCGGAAAGGCACGCGCGTTCGGCAGTCTCATATGGAGCACACCGCGATGGACGCGATGGAACTCCGCAGAAAGCGGCTGCACAGTTTGGTCGATCTCGCCCGCGCCTCCAAAGGATGGAGCAAAGCCCAGCTCGCGCGCGCTCTCGACCGCGACCCCACCAAGATCTACCCCGACTCCGGCAACCCCAAGGCCGACTTCCTCATGAAGTTGGCCGAAGTCCTCGAATGGCCGGTCGGCGACGTCATGGAGATCGTCTGGGGCAGCGATTCGGATTCACAGACTCCCGCCGACGCCGCACGCTCGTTTGAAGATCTCTATCACAAGTCACGCGACGCCCACCAGCGCGGCGACGCCCGGCGGGTCGTCGAACTGGCTCGCTCGATGTACCAGGCCGCAAAGACCGAAGACCACAAGTGCGTCGCCTGCTCCGTCGAAGCCAGCGGCTGGGACATGCTCGGCCGCTACACGCAGGAAGTGGACGCCTGCCGCCGCGGCCTGATGCACAGCCCCAGCAACCCGCTGCGCCGCCAGCAGCTGCGGGCCGTGCTCGCCAACGCGTGGTACGCCCTGTGGGACCTCACCCCCGCGCTGGGCACCGCCGAACTGCTCGTGCAGTGGTACGACGCCAACCCGCCGCTGAACGATGTCGACCAGAAGCGCCCCGCGTTCGTCCGCTACGTCCGTGGCAACACCCACCGCCGCCTGGCGATGATCGAGCCCGAGCTCCGCGCCATGCACCTTCAAGCGGCACGCGAAGACCTCGCCGCCGCCGCCGGACAGCACGAGGAACTCGCCGCCAGGCTCAACACCCCGTCGCTCGCCGGCATCGCGAACACCTGTCGCGGCGGTCTGATTGAGGTCGCGGTCGAATCCGGCCTCGAGGACGCCTCCGACGCCGTCGGCGAGATCACCTCCGCTCTGCGGAAGATCGATCCCAACGACGCGTCCCTCACCGGCGACTGGCTGGAGAGCTGGGGCTGGTGGTGCACCTTCGGTGCCGACCTGGCCCTCCGCCATCTCAAGGGGCGCGATCTGCAGGAGGCCGTGACCTTCCTGAACTCCCGGGCCCTCACGATCGCCGAACGATCCGACAACTGGGCCCTGCGAGAACGGGTGTTCACCCTGCAGTACGGCCTGCACCGAACAATCTCCGACTCCACCGGTCTGGACATCGAATTCAAACTGGACGAGGAGAACCGCAGCCTCGTGACGGCTACCATGGGTCGGTTCCCATCCTTCCGCACCGTTGGCTGGCAAATTTTGGCAACCGCCAAACTGGTCGACGCGAAAGGGGAGGTGGGGTCATGAAAATGCTCCAACCCTCATCCACCGCTCCGTTCGCCCAACGCCTCGGCCTCGCGCTGCTGGCCTTGTTGGCGGCGGGCCCGAGCACCGCTGCCGCCGACGAACATACCGACTTCCCGGATCTCTCCATCATTGACCCCGGCAAGCCGCGTCCGCCCCGGAACATCCCCGTCACCCCGACTCCCCCCTCCGTCCAGCCGATCATCGAACACATCATCGAGTGGACCGTGAGCAACGGCGACGAGAGCGAATCCGGAGTGAACGCCGTCATCGCACCGCCGGCGTTCCCCAAGCCACCCATCGGCCCGGTCGTGAACACCACCTTGTTCACTGATTCGGCGCTCGGCAACGGCTCGTCGATCCCCGGCGGCACCTCGGGCGTGCCAGCGCCCGGCGTCGGAGGCCTGCTCCTCGTCGGCGCGGCGCTCACCGCCCGCCGTCGCCGCTAGCCCCGCGCGAATCCGCTCCGATCACAAACGCTCAAACGCCCCGGCCCGCTCGGGGCGTTTTCCTTTCATGCGCCTCACGCTCGGGAACGCCTCACATCGGGCACGCTACGCCGTAGCCGTTCAGCAGCTTCACAAGGTCGGCGGTGTTCACCTCGCCGTCGCCGTTGAGGTCCCCCGCGGTGACGAACGCCTCGCCGGTGTTGCCGTAGCGGTTGAGGAAATAGGTCAGGTCGAAGGTGTTGACGGCTCCGTCGTGGTTCAGGTCCGCGACGCACGGAGCGGGACCGTCGCACACCACGGCGTTCTTCACCACCTGCACCCTGTCCACCTGCCACCCGAGAAAATCATTCGAGAACCCGTCGATCGTGTCGAAACTGAACTCGATCGCCGGCGTCGTGCCCGCGTACGCCGAGAGGTCCACGCCGCGGGATTCCCACGCCGTCGAATCCGGGCCGATCTGGTCGACCGGGGTGGCGTTGACCAGCACGCGGGCCAGATCGAAGCCCGCGGCCTGCTCCCGACGCATGAACCAGCAGTACCGCAACGCCAGCGACTCGCCCGACAACAGCGCCGGCAGCGCGAAACCCGGCATGGTGAGTCGGCCCTCCTGGCGCCCGCTCAACGGCGGCCCGTAGCCGCACGTCGCGTCGGAGCCGAAGTAGGCCCAGTTCACCCCGTCGCACGGCGTGGCCTGCGCGCACGCCGAGGTCACGTGCCACAACCCCGTCGCGCCCCAGCCCGCGGGCAGGGCCCCGCCCTCGAAGCCCTCGCTGAACAGAACGGTCTCACCGAGCACGCCCACTCGCGGCGAAACCGGCGTCGCCCCGGCTCCGCCCAGCGGCGCCGTCACCACGCCGGTCTGAACCCCCGTCGCCGTGACGTAAAACTGCGGGGAGTCCGAGCAGGCGAACCGCGGGAGCGTCGCCCGGTACCGATCGCCCCCCAGCGGGAACAGCGGGCTGAGCGCGTACGGGTCCGCCGGGGAGCGCCGCCACGCCAGGACCGCGCTGCCGGGAAGCAGCGTGTCGCCCCCCGGTCGGATGGTCACGCCGAACTGCGCGTGCACGCCCGCGGGGATTACCGAGGGCAGCGGCGCGTCGATCGACACGCTCAGCGGCTCGGGCGGCACCGAGATGGCCCCGTTGGCCACCAGCGCGAAGCCCTGCAGCCCCTGGTTCACCGCCGTTCCCCGCACCCGCAGCGTCCACACCCCGGCGGCGGGGGCGCTCACCAGCACCTGCTCGACGTTGTTCTTCGCATCCGCCGCGCCCCCGAGCGCGGACGACCCGCCCGCGAACACGTTGCCCCGGTACAGCGCCGCCCCCGGATCGAGCACCTCGAGGTCGAGGTTGTTGATCACCGGGTCGGCGCTGCCGGCCGCCGCGGGCGGGTCGGTCCACGCCAGCGTCACCCGCAGCGATTCCGACGGGGAGGTCACCGCCAACGGGATCTCCACCACGCCCCCCGTGCTCAGCCCGGCGCTGTTCCGCACGTCGCGGACATAGAGCTTGCGAGAATCCCCCGGCAGTTCCACCGAAAGGTCCGCCGCCAGCCGGCCCCACCCCTCGCTGTCGTTGGGGATGGCCGAGGCGTACGAGGTCATGTCCTGGGTGGCGTTGAGGATCATGGCCTTGAGCAGAGCGCCGGAGGGCGTCATCGCGTTGCTCGGGTTGGGCGAGCCACCGGGGTAGCGCCCGCTGACGAAGTACTCGCGGATGAGCGTCGCCACCCCGGAGACCGCGGGCGTGGCCATGCTTGTCCCGGTAAAACTGAGCAGCGAGCACGCCGTGAACGCCCGCGCCGAATCGATGGTGCAGCCCGGCGCGAACACCTCCGGCTTGCGCCGCCCGTCCGCCGTGGGACCCACCCCGCCCGAGCAGAAAAACTCCTGGTTCGGCGCGTCCTGGCACGCCCCGACGGCCAGGGCGTTCTTGCAGTTCTCGGGGTTCTTCAGCGTCGCCGTGTTCGTGACCGCGAAGACCACCAGGTCGTCCTCGTTGGCGTGCATGAACGCGTCCACGCCGCGGGCCAGGGAGTCGTACTGCGTGGTGGCGTCGTTGCCCCACGAGTTCGTGTGGACGCGCGCCCCCTGCGCGTGGTGCAGGTTCAGCACCGCGCTGACGCTGTCCCCCGTGAACGAGGGCGTGGGGCTGTAAACGAACTTCGCGCCGTACGCCACCCCGCGGTTCTCGTCGAACGCCCCCGCGTCCCCCGCGACGATCCCCGCCACGTGCGTCCCGTGCTCTCGGAAACTGAAGTTCGTGGTGTTGTACGCCAGGATCTTCCGGTGCAAGGGCCCGATCGGCGCCGCGTCCGCGAACGCGCAGTGGTTGAAGTCCACCCGGCTGTCCGCGATCCCCACCACCTGACCCGCCCCGCTCAGCCCCGCCGCGTACAACGGCGTGAAGTTCGACAGGTTGCTCTGCACGATCCAGCCCTGCGTGGTATCCCGCTCCACGATGTCCGGCGCGTCCTCCACGTACTGCACGCAGGGCACCGCGGCGAGCCCCCTGGCCGCCCCCTCCGGCATCCGCGCCGTGATGGTGATGTTCCCGCCCACCAGGTCCCGCGCCGCGATCGACGCCCCCGCCGTGCCCTGGATCCGGCGCACGACATCCGCGACTTCCTCCGCCGACGCGTCCGCGAACAGCGTCACGACCACCGCCGCCTCGCCCCGCGCCGCCATCCCGCGCCGCTCCGGGCTCGTGAACGCCGACCGGTTCAGCCCCGGCGCCACCCGCAGCCGAGCCTCGTACTCCCCCGCCCACCGGA
>CAZDYM010000096.1:0-8477 GCA_964509325.1 uncultured Phycisphaeraceae bacterium | reverse complement strand
ACAGGGCGAGCGTGGGTTCGCACGACCCGCTCTCCGCCGCAGGGCAGCCGGGACGACCGCCGTCCAGCCCGGCCCCGCGCCCGCCGTTGACGGCGAGGCTCTTCCGCGGCATCACCGACCGCACCCCACCTAGACTCTCCGTTGCCATGAAGCCCAAATGCGACCGCTGCGACCGAGAGGCCACCGTCACGGAGGTCCTGGTCAAGGGCGGGCAGAAGATCGAGCGTCACCTGTGCGAGTCGTGCGCCCGCGACGCGGGTGTCAGCGTCGCCCCCGGGACCTCGCTCGACAAGCTCATGGCAACGTTCGTCATGCAGCACCAGCAGGCGTTGGCGGCTTCTCATGCGCCGCCGCAGCGCGCCGTGGCCAACGCCTGCCGGGCCTGCGGCCTGGCGTTCGCCGAGTTCCGTCAGAAGGGGCTGCTCGGCTGCCCCGAGTGCTACAAGGCGTTCGAGAACCAGCTCGGCCCCCTGCTCGAGCGGGCCCACCAGGGGGCCTCGTTCCACTGCGGCAAGGCGCCGGCACGCGGCGCCGCCGACGAGGTCATCACCCAGCGGCTGACCACGCTCCGCAAGCAGCTCAGCGAAGCGGTGGCGGCGGAGCAGTACGAACGAGCCGCCGCCATCCGCGATGAACTCGCGCGCGCCGAGCATCGCCCGGTGACCCGGCCCGGCGCCGGGCCGGCGGTCCGGACGCGTCCCGAAGGAAATGCCCCGTGAGAGACGCCGGCGAGCCCAACCCCGGTTCCAACCCACGCCCGGAGGGCGATCCGTCGCGCGGCCAGCCGGGGCCCGGCCCTCGCGCCCGCAAGAAGACCGCCGAGCCCGCTCCCCGAGAGCCCGCGCCGATACGCCCGCGCGACCTGCTGGAGACCGGCGCGATCGCCGAGTGGATGCGCGGCGAGGGCCCCGCGAGCGACGTGGTGCTGTCGTCCCGCGTCCGCCTGGCGCGCAACCTGGCCGGTTTCAAGTTCGTGTGGCGCTGCACGCGGGAGGAGCGCGCCGAGATCATGTGCGCCGCGCGGGACCACGTGCTGGCGGGCGTGAGCGCGGTCCTCGCCGATGCCGCCGTGCCGCCGGTGCACGCCTCCGAGCCGAACGGCTCCGCCTCGGGCCTCGCGTGGGTCGACCTTTCCGAGGCCCCGGAACTCGAACGATCGGTGCTCGTCGAGAGGCACCTCATCAGCCAGCAGCTCGCCAAGGGAACCGAACCGCGGGGCGTCGCCGTCAGCGTGCCCGACGAACGCCTGTCGATCATGGTGAACGAGGAAGACCACCTCCGGCTTCAGGTGATCCGTGCCGGGCTGTCGCTTTCCGATGCCTTCGCCCAGACCTCCCGCGTGGACGACGCCATCGAATCACGCACCGAGTTCGCCTTCTCGCCGCGCTTCGGCTACCTCACCGCCTGCCCGACCAACGTCGGCACCGGGATCCGCGTCAGCGTGATGCTGCACCTCCCGGGGTTGAAGCTCACGGGAGAGATCGAGAAGGTCAAGCGGGCCGCCAATGCCATGAACCTCGCCATCCGGGGCTTCTACGGCGAGGGCTCCGAGGCCTTCGGCGACCTGTTCCAGCTCTCGAACCAGACCACGCTGGGCAAGTGCGAGATGGACATCCTCGCCGAGTTCGAGCGCGAGATCGTGCCCAAGGTCATCGAGTACGAGCGTGCGGCCCGGCGCACGCTGGTCGAGAAACGCCGCGTCCTGTTCGAGGACCAGGTCTACCGCGCCGAGGCGCTCCTGAAGGCCGCCCGCCTGATGAAGAGCGACGAGGCCATGCAGGCCCTGAGCATGATCCGCCTGGGCGTGTGCCTCGGGCTGTTCCCCGGCGTCACGCTGGGCTCGGTGCACGAGATGATGATGCTCACCCAGCCCGCGCACCTCCAGCGGCTGGTGCGCCGCCCGCTGGATCAGGCCGAGCGGCGCGTCGAGCGCGCCCGCGTGCTGAGGGAGCGGCTCGGGGCGGCGTGAGGGCGCGCGGACCCGGGGGAGCCCGCCGGTCCCGGATCGGCCCGTCTACGCTGCTCCGGCATGAGCACGCCGCCGCCTTCCCCGCACCTGCTCGCCGTCTGCCGCGGTGACGCCCCCGCTGACGCGCTGTTCATCAACGCCCGAATCGTCGAAGTGTTCTCGGGCGAGGTCGTGCCCGGGGCCTTCTCGGTTGCTCAGGGCCACTTCGCCAATGTGTTCACCGTGCCGCGGGGCGCGCCGCCGGTTCGCACCATCGATCTGAAGGGGGCGTACGTGTGCCCCGGGCTCATCGACGCCCACATGCACGTCGAGAGCACCATGATGCCCCCCGGCACCTTCGCCGGGCTCGCCAGCGCCCACGGCACCACCAGCGTCGTCGCCGACCCGCACGAGATCGCCAACGTGCTGGGCGCCGCGGGCATCCGCTGGATGATGGAGAACGGCGTCAACCTGCCCGTGCGGTTCCTGTGGGGGGTGTCGTCGTGCGTGCCTTCGTGCCACCTCGAGACCAGCGGCGCGGCCCTCGAGGCCAACGACCTTCGTGAACTCTTCGACAACCCGCCGGCGGGCGCGGCGGTCGTCGCGCTCGCCGAAATGATGAACTTCCCCGGCGTCGTCCACGCCGATCCTGCCGTGCTGGACAAGGTCACGCTCGGCCTGGAACGCCGCATCGTCGACGGGCACGCCCCCGGCCTTTCCGGTCCGCGACTGCACGCGTACGTCTCCGCCGGGATCTCCTCCGACCACGAGTGCACAACGCCCGACGAGGCCCGCGAGAAACTCCGTCTGGGCGTGCGGGTGTTCATCCGCCAGGGCTCCGCGGCCCGCAACCTCGCGGCGCTGCTGCCGCTGGTCACCCCCGCCACGAGGTCCCGCTTCTGCTTCTGCACCGACGACCGGCACCCCGCCGACCTGCTGCACGAGGGGCACATCGACCACGTCGTCCGCCTCGCCATCAAAGGCGGGCTCGACCCCGTCACGGCGGTCATCCTCGGCACGATCAACACCGCCGAGCATTACCACCGCCCGGACCTCGGCGCCGTCGCCCCCGGCCGGCACGCGGACTTCATCGTCTGCGACGACCTCGAGGCGTTCACGCCCCGCCAGACCTACAGCGCGGGCGCCCTCGTCGCCGAGGGCGGCGCGTGCCTCCTCCCGCCGCGCCCCGTCACGCGCCCCACCGGCGGCGGCGTCACGCTCCCCGGCACGCTCACCGAGGCCAGTTTCCACATCCCCGCCCCACCGGGAAACCCAGAGGCCGCACGCGTCCGCGTCATCGGCATGGACCCGCGCCAGATCGTCACGGCGTCCCTGATCGAGCACGCCCGGATCGAGGGCGGGCGCATCCTCGCGGACCCGGCACGCGACATCCTCAAGCTCGCCGTCATCGAGCGTCACCGAGGCACCGGCAACATCGGACTCGGCTTCGTCAAGGGCTTCGGCTTTGTGCGCGGCGCCCTCGCGAGCACCGTCGGGCACGACGCCCACAACCTCGCTATCGTCGGCGACAACGACCGCGACATGCTCGCCGCCGCGCGGGCCCTTGCCTCCTGCGGCGGGGGCCAGTGCGCGGTGCGGGACGGCGAGGTCCTCGCGCTGCTCCCGCTCCCCATCGCCGGCCTCATGAGCGACCTGCCCGCGCCGGACCTCATCGCCCTGCAGCACAGCCTCCATCGGGCGACCCGGTCCTTGGGTTGCCCGCTCGAAGACCCCTTCATGCCGCTCAGTTTCCTCCCGCTCCCGGTGATCCCCAAGCTCAAGCTGAGCGACAGGGGCCTGGTGGACGTGGAGCAGTTCAGGACGGTGCCGCTGGTGGTGTGAGCGCGCCGCGCAGGTAGTCGGCCCGCGTCCTCGGTGCGCCCGCGACCCTCGCCGCGCTTTCACGCTACGCTGCCCGCGATGCCCCTCGACCTCGTGGACGTCGCCGTGCTGCTGCTGATCGGCCTGGTGGCCGGCGTGCTGGGAGGTCTGGCCGGCCTGGGCGGATCGATCATCCTCATCCCCACGCTGGCCGTTCTCTTCCACGGGCGCGACTTCGACAATCAGCATCTGTACCAGGCCGCCGCGATGCTCGTGAACGTCTGCGTCTCGATCCCCGCGGCGCTGCGCCACCGGCGCGCCGGCATGGTCCGCGCCGACCTGTTCCGCGCCATGCTCCCGGCCACCGCCGCCGCCATCGTCGTCGGCGTGCTTTGCTCCAACGCGATCGACTCCGATCTGCTCGAAAAGGTCTTCGCGGCGTTCGTCGCCGCGGTCGCGCTGCAGACCGTCTGGAGCGCGCTCACCCGCGCCCCGGAACTCGACGAGGCCCACGCCCGCGTCACGCCGGCACGCGGCGCCGCGGTGGGGGGGATCATGGGATTCCTCGCCGGCGTGCTGGGCGTCGGCGGGGGGGTGGTCGCCGTGCCCCTGGCCCGCGTGCTGTGCCGCCTCCCGCTGAGAAAGTGCATCGCCGCCAGCGCCGCCGTCATGGGCCTGACCTCCGCCCTCGGCGCCGCCGTCAAGGTCGGCACTCTGCCCGCCCACGGCTTCTCGCCGCTCAAGGGGATGCTGCTCGCGTCGGCTCTCGCGCCCACGGCGATGCTCGGCGGCTACATCGGCGCGGGCCTGACCCGAGCGCTCCCGCTGCTGTGGGTTCGGCTGGTCCTCTCAACGCTGCTCATCGCCACCAGCGCCAAGATGGTCGGGCTGTGGTGAACGATCCCGTCTTCACTTGCCCTTCGGGCGCAGCCAGATGCTCCGCCCCTTGATGCCCTCGGGCACGACGTGGAACTCGAACGCCGTGTCCCCCATCTCGCGGGCCACCACGTCCAGCGGCATGTCCCGCATCCACTCGGGCTGGTTCTTCTTGGCTTCCTCGATCATCTCCTTTTTGTACTGCTCGGCGTCGGGGTCATCGCCGAACATCCCCTGCATCTGCGCTTCGATCATCTTGTCGAAGTTCTTCATCTGCCAGTCGGCGTACTCCAGCGCCTGCTTCGTATCGGTCCAGCCGAAGCCCAGCCCAGAGCCCGCCATCCCGCGGACGGATTCCGAGAACCGCGCCTCACCATTCAGGCTCGCCGCCTCCGGGTTCCCCGCGGAACGCATCGCGTTCTCCACCAGCGCGGTCTGGCCGATGAACACGTGCCCGAAGCCCACGCCGATCGAGAGTTCGCCCACGCCCGGCAGCGGCATCCCGCCCGCCAACGACCACACCTGGTTGCCCTGGAAATCGCGGCTCTGGATGGGCAGCATCCCCCCCAGGTTCTGCAACGCCTGGTTGATCTGCGCGACGTCCTTGCAGGCGATCGCCCCCAGCAGTTGGCTGCTGGTCGCCGAGTAGGGCTTGGTGATCGACTGAACCATCCACACCTGCGGGCCCAGGTTCGACAGGATCGGGCCGGCCATCACCTGCGCCTGCTGCACGTTCTGCACCATCATGTCGCCCACCTCGGGCGGCAGCGCCCGGGCCCCTTCGGTCAGCACGCTGAGCAGCTCGGCGAACTTGAACTGCAGCAGCGTGATCCCCGCCGCGTCGGCCCCCGCGAACGCCGGCGCGGCGAACTTCTGGTCCGTGCCGCTGAACAGCGACATCACGCCCTTCTTCTCCGGGCACAGCACGCTGTAGGTCTGTTCCATCATGCCGCCGGGGGTGTCAAACCGGACCCCCACCCCGACGCCCTGCACCCCCGCCAGGCCGAACGCCGACATCACCGTCCCCATCCGCGGCTCGTCCAGCAACTCGGTGGGCAGCCCCTCCACGCCCTTCTCGGCCTGCTCCGTCAGCGTGCCCAGCAGCGTGATCATCGGGCCCGGGAAGAACGCCGCGTACGCCTGCGGCTTCTCGAGCTGCTTCAGAACGCCCGCGAACGCCTCGCTGTCCCCGACGCTGGCCCCGGCGTCCTTGCCGCCGAGACGGTCGATCGTCCGCTCCATCGTCTCGACGTCCGACGCCGCCAGCAGGTTGTTCCCGACGCGGGCGTAGACCATCTTCTCCAGGTCGGGGGCCATCTCCTTCCCGCTCTCTCCCCCCCCTTCTTCGCCCATGCCCTCGATGTCGATCTCTTCCTCTCCGCCCGCGTCCCCCTCGCCCGCCTCGGCCTTCGGCTCCTCGGGCTTGTTCGCGAACTCGATCACCCACAGCTTCGCACCGCCGTACTCGTCCTCGTCCACCACGATGCTCTTCTTCCGCTCGGCCTCGCCGATGGCGGACTCGATCTGCTTCGCGGCGGCCTCGGCCTTCTCGCCCCAGTCGCCCAGCGAGATCATCCGCGGCTCGACCTTCTTCTCTTTCTCGTTCCACACCATCCAGAACGCGCCGCCCACCGGCCCGCTGGGCGGGTCGAGCTCTTCGAGTTTGATCCCCGAGTCCTCGAACGACCGCGCGAACTCGTCCATCTCTTCCTGAAAGTGCTTCTTCAGGAACTCCTGCACCTTCGGGTCGTCCCAGATCTTCCGCAGGCCCGTCTTGTCGAAGGAGGCCTTGGTCGCCGCGAAGTCGTCCACGCTCACCACGAACGCCGCATCCTTCGGCGCCAGGTCGGCGATCGTCATCGGAGCGCCAGCCGCCAGAGCGGCGAGCTGGAGCACAACGGCGGCGGGGAGAAACGTCGTGAAGGTCTTGCGCATGGCGGAGAGGGTCTCGGAGCGGAGAGAAAAGGAAAAAGGCGTTCCGGGGGCGTCGGGCCAGTTCTTCGGAATCAACCGGGCTCAGTTGCCCGTCGCGTCGTCCAACTGCGGCGGCCTGCCGAACTCGCTGCGGCTTGGAGCCGGCTTGTACGAGTGCCCGCTGTTGGGGTTGTCCTTGTCATAGGTAAAAGCATCGCGGTTCCGGACGAAATCGCGGACGTACCGGGCCGGGATCGCGAAGCCCATGCCCTCCCCGAAGGGGATCTTCATGTTGGTCACCCCGATCACCTCGCCCTTGAGGTTGAACAAGGGACCCCCCGAGTTCCCGGGGTTGATCTGGGCGGTGGTCTGGATGAACGTCAGCCCCTCGAAGTTCCGCTGGGTCGTCGCGATCACCCCCTGGCTGAGCGTCCGCTCCAGCCCCAGCGGGTTGCCGATGGCGAACACCTCCTGCCCGGCCTCGAGTTCCTCGACACCCTGCACGTAGGTGCTGGTGAAGGCCTTGCCCTCGGGGTGCTTCAGACGGATCAGCGCGAGGTCCAGGTGGTCGTTCACCGCGAGGATCTCGACATCATCGATCACCCGCCTCTTGAGCTCGTTCTCGCTCTGCTCGAACACCGTCGCCTTGAGACGGGTCTCGCCCTGGATCACGTGAGCGTTGGTGATCGCGAAGCCGTCGGGGCTGATGATGAACCCGGACCCCAGCCCGCTCGGCGTCGAAACCTTGATGACCGATTCGCCGATCTTCTTCGCCAGGTCCTTCGGCGTGCTCTCCGGCAACCGCTTCGCCGTGCGGAACAGGTCCTTCGACAATGAGTCCGCGTCCGCCGACTCGTCCTCCCTGGCCCGCAGGATCGTCTGCACCTGCGAACGCGGCACCGAGATCACGTCCACCCCCAGGTCGAGCCACAGCGTGGTCGAGGACTCCTTGATGATCGGCGCCATGATGGTCTTGCCGTCCGCCAGCGTGACGGTGTCGAGGTTCTTGGCGACCCCGATCTTCGTGGTCGTCGCCGCCGGAGCGCCGCCGTCGCCCGCCGGCGGCTCGGGTGCAGTGGCCGACGCTTCCCCCGTGCCGAGTGCCGCCCCGGCGCTCGCCAGCACCATCGCCGCGGACAACCCGAAACACCCGAGAACGCGAGGAAGATCGTGGAACATGCCGACTCCGGAGGGCGCCCGAGAACAACCGACGGGCCCGCGCGGGGCGTCCGCCGGGTCCGAGAATCGCCGAGTGTAGCCGCCAACATGGTTTCGGGTTGCGGACGACGCGGATTCGCCGCCGCGACAGCGAATCGCTCTCGTCGAGGGGGCTCGGAGGCCCTGGATCAGCCCCGCGTCGCCGCCGTCATCGCGGACCTTGATCGAGCGGCACCCGCCCGCCCTCGGCTTGTGGAGCCTCCACGGAACGCGTGAGCGAGTCCACGCCCCCGGGTACACGCCTGGGCAGCGAGTCGGACACGGCCCGCGCCGCGCCGGCCCCGCCAGCCTCTTTCGTCTGTGCGCCCGGCCCCGCTCTCGTCACGCCGGACTTGCCGGCGCCCGGCCCCTTGTACCCCGTGCCCACGACGTACATTTCGCGCGAAACCGCCCGGCTCGCCTCCGGCTTGAACCCCTTGGCCTGCTCGAACATCCGCCCCATCAACTTCAGAAACCGTGGGTACTCCCCGCCCTCGAACACCTTGATCGCGCAGTGCCCGCCCCGCCGGAGCACCTCCGGCAGAATCTCGAGCACCCGCTCGCACAGCGCGATCGACCGCTCGTGGTCGCCGTGCCCCGTCGTGTTCGGCGCCATGTCCGACAGCACCACGTCAAACCGGTCGCGCCGAACCTCGCTCGCCCCGCCACCCCCCGGCCCCCCCCGCCCGGCCACTCGCCCGGCCACTCGCCCGGCCCCCCC
>CAZDYM010000095.1:0-8520 GCA_964509325.1 uncultured Phycisphaeraceae bacterium | reverse complement strand
GGGGGGGGGGGGCACCGGAAGGTGCGGCGGGGGCGGGGCCGGGGGGGGGGGGGGGGCGGGGCGGACAAGACGAAGTGGTCGCGCGACGACCGCGAGTTCGGGCTGCTGCTGAAGATCGAGGCGCGGGGGCTGGTGTTCGCCCCCGGTGAACCGTCGGGGGGCGCGGAGCAGCAGGCCGACGCGGTGGTGGACTCGGTGACGGTGTTCTGGCAGTCCGACGACCGGTCGATGGAGACCGGGTCGGTGATCAACGTGGTGAAGAAGGGGGACCGGGCGGACTCATTCGTGCAGACGATCGTGCGGCGCGGCGAGCGGATGACGGTGCAGACCAGCGGGGCGGGGCAGGAGCCCAGGACCAAGGACTACGACAAGCTGCCGGAGGGATACATCTCGCGGGTGGAACTGGCGCTGCTGCCCCGGCTCGTGGCGCGGCGGGGCGGGAGTTTGGGGAACGAGCAGGGCGGGGCGGCGGGCGCGGACGAGATGCTGATGAACTTCTACGCGTTCGAGTTCACGACGGGGAAGATGGCGCTGCGGCGTGACGAGTTCCGGCGCATGGAGGGCGTCGGGGCGGAGCGCGGGTGGGAATGGCTGAGCATGCCGTACGAGGCGCAGAAGGACCGTCGGGTGGTGTCGCGGCTGGACGGGTCCGGGGCGCTCGTGACGCGGGAGGCGGACGGGGTGCGGACCGAGCCGGTGGAGGGCGGGGCGCTGCTGCGGTTGTGGGAGGGGAAGAAGCTGCCGATCGAGGGGAAGTAGGCGGGTCTCACCGCGGAGACGCGGAGAGCGCCGAGCAGGCCGTGTGCATCGGCTTGAGCAGTTTCCACGGAACTCTCGGGCGAACCGGGGCGGTGCGAACGCGAGGGCGGCCCGCAGCCGCGACGCCGCACGAATCCCAGTCGGGGTCCGCACGAGCGGCCCCGTTCGGCCCGTAACCCGCCGTCGTTTGCTCTCACGCTTGAGGGTTGAGCACGGTCCCCTCGACGGGAACGATCATCGCATCGGCTGAGTTGACTCGGTGGTCAGGGCGTTGCCCCTCGACCTCGTGGGGCTTCAAAGCGCGGGCGAGGTCGGCGCGCCTCGAGTCTCGCGGGCCCGCCGCGAGGCGCGGATGAACGTTGCAAGGACTCCTGCTTTCCCGCTGTCTCCGCGTTGACACGGCGTCGAACGCCGTCAGGTCGGAAGGCAAAGCGCCGCGCGGCGTCCGTGCGGATCGGCTCGCGGCGTGGATCGCCTCGACGTTCGGATCAGACAAACTCGATCATGCCGTCGTAGGCGTGGGAGACGCTGATGTCGCAGTTCATGCTGCGGAGGATCTGGCGTGTGAGGGCGAGTTTACGCTGGAGGGCCTCGTCGTCGTTCATGGGGTCGTGGTGGGTGACGATCCAGCGTTTGGCGCCGCTGAACTTGGCGAGGGCGCAGGCGTTGGCGAGGCCGGTGTGGCCCCAGCCAATCTTTTTGGGGTACTCCTGGGGGGTGTACTGGGCCTCGGCGATGAGGACGTCGCAGCCCTTCACGAACTCGATGGTGCGCTGGTAGGGCTTGCAGACGTCGCTGTCGGGGGTGAGGTCGTGGGGCTTGCCGAGGTAGCCCTGGAGGAACTCGTTGTCGGTGATGTAGGCGATGCGCTGGCCGCCGAGGTCGATGCGGAAGCAGACGGTGGCGCCGGGGTGGTTGGTGAAATCCCAGGCGATGGAGACCTTGCCGAACTTGACGGGGTTGGAGTCGAGGGTTTTGAAGTCCAGGGTGGCGTGCATGTCCTTGAGTTCGACGGGGAAGTAGTCGCGGTCGAGCTGGCCCTGGAAGACCGAGCGGAGGTCTTTGCGGAAGCCGGAAGCGCCGTAGAGGGTGACGGAGAATCCGGGGATGTAGGCGGGCGCGAAGAAGGGGAAGCCCTGGATGTGGTCCCAGTGGGTGTGGCCGATGAGGATGGGGATGTGGCGTGGTCCGTTCCTGGCGAGTTCGACGCCGAGTTCGCGGATGCCGGTGCCGGCGTCGATGACGACGAGGTCGTCGCCGTGGCGGACTTCGAGGCAGGACGTGTTGCCGCCGTGGCGGGCGACCTTGGCGCCCGGGACGGCGACGGAGCCGCGGGTGCCCCAGAGTTTCCAGTAGGGCTGGCTGGTGTCGAGTTCCGGGGCGTAGTGCTCGACGGCGCCGCCGACGACGGGGACGGCCGAGGGGACCTGGGGCGGCGGGAGTCGGCGTGCGAAGAAGGCTTCGACGAGGGCGAGGACCTGGTCTTTCTCGAAAGGCTTGACGAGGAAGTCGAAGGCGCCGAGCTCGAAGGCCTGATCGGAGTCCGACTTGAAGTTGCGGGCCGAGCACATGATGACGCCGATGTGCTGGGTGGCGGTGTTGTCCTTAAGCTGCTTGAGGACGTCGATGCCGTGGACGCGGGGCATCATGATGTCGAGGAAGATGAGGTCGGGGTTGAAGACCAGGACCTTGTCGAGGGCGTCCATGCCGTCGACGGCGGTCTCGACCTCGAAGCCGGCCTTGACGAGGATGCGCTTGAGCAGTTCGAGGATCTGCGGCGTGTCGTCGGCGACGAGGATGCGGCGTTTGAAGGGGTTGAAGTCGGGCATGGGTGTGGGTGGGGCGCTGGGGGCCGGGCGCTAGGGCTTGGGTTCCGGATCAACATACACCATCGGCAGGTCGACGCTGAAGGTGGAACCTTGGCCCGGGGTGCTGCGGGCGTGGGCGTCCCCGCCCATGAGGCGGCAGAGTTTGCGGACGATGGAGAGGCCCAGGCCGGTCCCGCCGTACTTCTTGGTGGTGGAGGAATCGGCCTGCTGGAAGGGCTGGAAGAGCTTGGCGACCTGCTCGGGGGTCATGCCGATGCCCGTGTCGGCGATCTCGATTCGGAGCGAGGGCCCCGCGGGGGTGTCGCGCACGGCGGCGCGGAGGGTCACGGAGCCCTGGTGGGTGAACTTGCAGGCGTTGCTGAGGAGGTTGAACAGGACCTGCCGAACGCGGGTCATGTCGCTGGTCATCTTCGACAGGGCCGGGTGCGGCTGGACCTGGCTGACGAGGCGGTTGGCGTTCTTCTCGGCCAGCGGCCTGACGGCGCGGAGGGTGTCCTCGATCAAAGCGGCGGCGTCGAAGGTCTCGATGTGCAGTTCGATCTTGCCGGCCTCGGCCTTGGCCATGTCCAGCAGGTCGTTGATGAGCACCAGCAGGTGCTTGCCGGCGGCGTTGATGGTCTTGAGGTCTTCGACGGCGCTGCCCCCCCACTGCTCGGCCTCGTCGATGAGAAGGCTGCTGTAACCGATGATCGACTGCAGGGGCGTGCGGAGCTCGTGCGTCATGCTGGCGAGAAAGACGGTTTTCGCCTGGTTGGCTTCCTCGGCGGCCTGGCGGGCGTGGGCCAGCGCGACGTTCTGGCGGGCCAGTTCGTGCTTCAGCAGTTCGGCTTCGTTGGCGCGGGACTGAATGGCCTGCTGGCGGGCGCTGGTCTCGGAGACATCGATGAGGATGAGCCACGACTGTCCCGCGATGCGGGCGGCGTGGACGTCGGCGAACACGCCGGGGGAGAGTTCGCACTGGGGGATGACGGTGGGCTCGTCGCCCGCGGGGAACAGCCCGGAGGCGACGGGGACGGCGTCGTCGATCATCGAGCCGACGTTGGGGGCGGCGAGGGTGTAGCGGTCCCAGTCGGAGGCGGGGCCGGGGACCTCGATGACGCGGCCGTCGTCGGAGACGCGGGCGCAGGCGGGGCGGAGGACGCCGCGGGCGAGGTTGGCGAGGTACGCGGCGACGGGCAAGGGGAGGGTGCTCACGGCGTGGGACCTCCCGCCGCGGCCCCGGGCGCCGTGCCGGTTCCCAGCAGTTTGCGGGCCAGGGTGGCGAAGGCGGCCTCGACGTTCGCGCCGGATTTGGCGCTGGAGGCAAGGACGGTCCAGCCCTCGGTTTGGAGCGCCTCGATGTCCTGGTCGGTGATCTCGAACCTGTCGGCGAGGTCGGATTTGTTGACGACGGCGACGAAAGGGAGCGGCCCGCCGCCGGGGGCGGGGACCTCTTTGTCGACGCGGGCCTTGAGGTCGCGTGCGGTGGCGAGGGTGGCCTTGCGCGTGCGGTCGATGACGAGCAGGTAGCCGGCGGCACCCTTGATGTAGGTGATGTTGACGCGGGTGGAATCGTCCTCGCCGGCGACGTCCCAGAGCATGAGCAGGGCGTCGGTGCCGTCGATGGTGATGGACTTTTTGTCGACCTTGACGCCGACGGTGGAGAGGTACTTGTCGGAGAAGACGGAGGAGACGAAGCGCGCGACCAGGGAGGTTTTCCCGACGCCGAAGGCCCCGACCATGCAGACTTTCTTGGAGATCATGCGATCAGACCTGACTCAAGGCGGAGAACGCGCGGGGAGAGGGGAGGATGGCGAGAGGGGGAGGAGGAGGTGAGGGGGTCGCGGGGGGTCGTTTCATTTTCCCGAGCTCGCGGCGGCGTTCGCCGGGTGTTCCGGGTGGTGCTTGTTGCGGCTCATCGGCGTGGGAGGATCACGCGGATGCTCACGCGGCGGTTGGCTTCGCGGTCCTTGTCGGTGCCCTCGGCGGGGACGAGCGGGTCGGTGGCGCCGACGCCCAGCGGGGTGATGTAGTCGGCGTTGACGCCGGCGGCGATGAGCACCGCCGCCACCTGGTCGGAGCGCTGCTTGCTGAGGCGCATGTTCTTGGCCTCGGCACCGGTGGAATCGGTGTGCCCGACGAGCTCGACGCGGAGGACGACGTTCTCCTCCTCGGCGAGTTTGACGAGGTCCTTGATGTCGCGGACGAGCTCGCGGAACAGGGTGTCCTGGCCGGGCGAGAGGTCGGTGGTGTTGACGATGAAGCGGGGCTTGCGGGCCTCGATCTTCTGCTTGAGGGCCAGCAGGGCCGGCATGGTGGTGTTGGTGACGCGGTCCTCGTTGAACTGAGTGACGCCGGGGATGAGCAGGGCGCGGGCCCGCGCGAAGGCGAGCCACTTGTTCGAGGTGCTGCCGGCGGCGGTGAGGACGCCGTTGTCGAAGCCCAGCGCGATGCTCTGGGGCGGTCTGAGGATCTGGCGCGCCTTGTAGAGGACGAACCGGGGTTCGCTGGACTGGTGCTGCTCCATGTCCACGCGGACGCGGCCCGGGCCGAGGTCCTGGTAGGAGGGGAGTTCGGTGGGGTCTTTGGCGAAGGGGTCGCGCAGGCCGTAGACGTGCCAGACGCCGTTGATCTTGTCGGTGCGTGTGACGAGGATGCCGGGCTCGGCTTCGATGTCGGAGACGAACCTGCGGAAGTCGCGTCCCGAGTCCCAGCGGGCATAGGCCCACCAGGCCAGCAAGGCGAACAGGAGGGCGATGACGATCCACGCGAGCAGGGTGTTGCGCTTGCGCTTCGGGTCGGGCGCGCCCTCTCGGCGTTGTTCGAGCAGGACGGGCTCGAGGTCGGGGCGGCAGACGGCGAAGACCGAGGTGTCCCCGTCGAAGTTCGCCAGCGGCTCGGCCATGGCGGCGCTGACGCGTTCGAGGGCTTCGGCCATGGTCTGGCGGAGGACCTCGCTCGGGGTGCCGCGGATGGCGGCGGCGAGGATGGCGCGGGGGGCGTGCTCGATCCAGACGGTCATGACGCCGACGCGCATCGAGTTCAGCGCTTCGACGGCGCCGCGCGTGCGGTCCGGGGAATCGGGGTTGGTGTCGTGGAAGGAGTCTTTGACGAAATCCTGGATGGCCGTGAGCATGCCCGAGACCATGTCGGGGTCTTGGCCGGCGACGGCGTCGGCCTGCAGGTGCTGCAGCAGCAGGCCGGTTTCGCGGTGGATGAGGAACACCTGCTCCACGCGGAAGGCCAGCGTGTGGAGCATGACGATCTCGGCGTAGGGCCGGCCGGTGCGCCACGACTCCACGCGCCAGCCGAGGCCCTTGAGCGTGAGCGACTGCTCGAGGGCTTCGTTCAGGCCCTGGATGGCGCGGAGGAAGGTGTCGGCGACGGCCTTGCGGATGGCCGGGCCCATGACGGGGAAGATCGCGTCGACGATGGCCTGCGGGTGCTGGCGGACGCTGGTCTGCAGGGAGCGCTCGATGGTGGGCGCGAGCGCTTCGCCGAGGGCGGAGTCCTGCGCGTTGCGGATGGCGACCGCGCCGGGGAGGGCCTTGGCGATCTCGGCGGCGTGGGCGGCGGGGTCGTCGAAGCGGCGCCGGGCGTCCTTCACGTCGTCCCACTCGGGGCCCAGCAGGAGGCTGCGGAGGGTATCGAGTTCGGAGGTCGAGCCGGAGGAGCGCGCCGGGGCGTGGCCCGGGTCGGGGTCGTCCGGGGCGTGGTCACGCGGAGCCGGCCGCGGGGTCGAGGGCGATGCGTCGCGTTCGGCGGCTTCGGCGGACGGGTCGCCGGGGGCCGCGTCCTGCGGCGGATTCGGCGTGGGTTCGGCGGGATCGTCGTGGTTGTGTTCGCCTGGCATCGCTCAACTCGCCTCGTGCTTGTGTGAGCAGGGCCCGTCTCACGCGGGGCCCGCGGCATTGGTCCGCCCGCGTCGCGGGGCTGATTCTGTTGGCTCGGATCTCCCGGACGCTCCGCGTCCGGCAACCATCGATCGGCCCGGCTTGCGGGCCCGTCCAGAGCGTGGACCTGGTTTGGGGCGTGACGGTTCGGCGGATCTCCCCTGGGTTGACGTGCCGGCGGTTCATGGCGCGCGGCGTGCTCACGCAGGCACCGGCGCAGCGAATGGTGAAGCGTCAGTCCTTCTTGCGTGAGCCCTTGACTTCGTCTTTCAGGCGCAGCGCGAGGTCCGTGAGCAGGTCGGCCAGGGCGAAGCGGTCGGTCTTGGTCTGGCGGAGGTCGTTGAAGGAGCGTTCGAGGAGCGCCGAGAGGTCCCGCTGGGTCTGGCTGATCTCGTCGCGGAGGGCCTTGGACTGGTCGAGGATGCTCTTGCGGAGTTCGCGGTGGTTGTCGGCGGTGCGCTCGTCGAGTTCGGTGAGGCGTTTCTCGAAGGTTTTGCCGGCGGCGGTGAAGGTCTGGGCGAGTTCCTTGTCGCCGTGGAGCCGCTCGCCCTGCTCGGCCTTGAGCCGCTCGTTGAGGGAAGCGAGTTCGTTCTTGACGTAGTGCTCGAGTGATTCAAGGCGCTTCTTGAACTCGTCGCGGACGTCCTGAACGTCCTTGCTGACTTTCTTGTCGAGGC
The DNA here is from genome assembly GCA_964509325.1 of uncultured Phycisphaeraceae bacterium. GTDB lineage: Bacteria > Planctomycetota > Phycisphaerae > Phycisphaerales > UBA1924 > JAFLCM01. Next base: position 1,383 of record CAZDYM010000095.1, on the reverse strand, counting down.
GGGCGATCTGCTGCTCGGTGCTGCGGGCGTGGCTGCCGAAGAGGATGTCGCGGACCTTGTCGAGGCTCTCGCCGCCCTGCGGCGAGGCGTCGTCGTCGGACTTGGGCTTGGTGGCTTTCTTGGAATCGGCGGCCATCGTGGTCTCCGTGGGGTGGTCGTCCTGGGCCGGGGCGGTGCCGGGACACGCGAGCGGGGTCATCGGCGATACGAACGACTGATATCGGGTGTCCGCCGACTGTACCACAGGGCGGCGGGCCCTGAAGGGCGCTTGACGGTGGAGACGGCGGTCGGCGGGGGTGCTCGGCGGCAGGCACCGATGGGCGCGAAGAGATGGAGACGAGGTGTGCGCGCGGGGTGCGGGTCGGTGTGCGGGGGCGCCGGAGGGGGTGGGTGGGGAGTGCCAAAAAAAGCAACAACCCCCGACGGGGGCCGGGGGTTGCTGTGTGTATCGAGAACAGTTGGGTCACGTTTGAGACGCCGTTGCCGGCGTCTTGCCGAGATGGATCGCTCGATCTCGACGAGATGATGTTGACTTGATTCCCGCGGGGCTTCGCAGCCCCGGCCACCGGTTGGGTGGCGCGACGGGTCCAAGGAAATCCCTTAGAAAGGAGGTGATCCAGCCGCAGGTTCTCCTACGGCTACCTTGTTACGACTTACTCCCAGTCACCGATCTTGCCGTGGGCATCGCTGAGGCGCGACGACTTCGGGCACTACCGGCTCCCATGAGTTGACGGGCGGTGTGTACAAGGCTCAGGAACTTATTCACCGCGGCGTGGCTGATCCGCGATTACTAGCGATTCCGGCTTCACGGAGTCGGGTTGCAGACTCCGATCTGAACTGGGGCGTGTTTTCTGCGATTTGCTCCGCCTCGCGGCCTCGCGTCGCTTTGTTCACGCCATTGTAGCACGTTTGCAACCCTGGATGTAAGGGCCATGAGGACTTGACGTCATCCCCACCTTCCTCCGGTTTGACACCGGCAGTCTCGTTAGAGTCCTCGCCATGACGCGTTAGCAACTAACGACAGGGGTTGCGCTCGTTAAGGGACTTAACCCGACACTTCACAGCACGAGCTGACGACAGCCATGCAACACCTGTGCAAGTTTCACCCTTGCGGGCAGCCTACCTGAGTTATCCCCAAGAGGCATCCAAGCATGTCAAACCCGGGTAAGGTTCTTCGCGTTGCTTCGAATTAAGCCACATGCTCCACCGCTTGTGTGAGCCCCCGTCAATTCCTTTGAGTTTTAGCCTTGCGACCGTACTTCCCAGGCGGTGCACTTAACAATTTCTCTCCGACCGATACCGGGTCAAACCGGCACCGATCTAGTGCACATCGTTTACAGCGTGGACTACCAGGGTATCTAATCCTGTTTGATCCCCACGCTT
>CAZDYM010000094.1:0-8561 GCA_964509325.1 uncultured Phycisphaeraceae bacterium | reverse complement strand
GATTTGACGCCGCCGGCGGGGCCGGTGGAGCCCACGGGCAAGCGGCTGCGGGATATCGAGCCTCGGGTGGCACTGAGCGCCGAGACCACGCCGGGGTCGGGGGGATCCGGTACATCATCACCTCTTCCGGGAGTTACTACCTGACGGGCTCGGCGGGCGTCTTTGCCGAACCGCTGATCGATGTGAACCCCACCGCGCGGGACGTGACGATCGACCTGATGGGTTTCACGGTGTCCACGCAGTTTCTCGGTTCGTTGATCGAGACCGACGAGGGCTACATCGGGACGCTGACCGTGCGGAACGGCGCGGTGCGCGGGTCGGGCAATCAGTCGGGTCGGACGATCCGGCTGGGGAGCGTGCAGGCGGCGGTGACTTGCGAGGACCTCCGCATCGAGAACGCGCGCGACGGGCTCGCACTCGGGGACAACGCGGTGCTGCGACGGTGCACGGTGCGGGTCGCCAGCGGGACCCCCGGCGCCGCAGGGATCGAGGCCGGATCGGGCTCGCTGGTGGAGTCCTGCGTGGTGCGGGACATCGATCAGACCGGATCGAGCGCCGGGATCAGGGTGGGCGCGAACTCGGTGGTGCGGGGGTGTTCCGTGCTTCAGAACGGGTCGGTCGCGTTCGGCATCGACGCGGGCTCCGGGGGGATCGTCGAGAACAACGTCGTGCGGTGCGACGCCAACCCGGTGCCGTTCACGGCGATCCGAACCGGCGGCGCGGGCATTGTCCGGGGCAACATCGTCACGGCGGCGGCGGCGGTGCTCGACGTGACGGGAGTGTCGGGCGCCACGGGCGCGACCATCTGCGACAACACGTTCTCGTCGTGCGACGTCGGGGTCGCCCTGGGCACCAACAGCGGGTGCCTGGTGGTCCGCAACCACATCCGGAACTCGGTCACCGCCGTTCAGGCCAACTTTCCGGCGTCAAACATCATCGGGCCGACGGTCGGCCCCGGGGGCGCGGCGGCGAGCAGCAACCCGCACGCGAACGACGCTCAGTAGAGTCAATATTCATTCCAAACCAAGAGATTCCTTATGTCGTCCGCCACCATTTCACGGGTCGTCCTCGTACTCGCCGTCTTTGTGCTCGCGACGAAAGCGTCGGCCGGCCCACTCACACCGCCCGCCGGCCCCGTCGCGTCAACGCCTGGCCCCGAGCCGCGCATCCCCATCAGCGCCGCGACGACCCCCGGCGACGCCAACAGCCTGTTCCGCATCGCCGCACCGGGCTCGTACTACCTGACGGGAAACATCACCGGTGTCGCCGACAAGCACGGCATCGAACTCGCCGTCGGCGGCGTGGTCATCGACCTCAACGGCTTCTCGATCACCGGCAACGGGATCGGGAGCGGCAGCTTCGACGGGATCACCCACTCGTTCAGCACCGACGCCAGCGGCGTCACGATCCGCAACGGCGCCGTCACCGGGTGGGGGCGACACGGCGTCAACCTGAATGTCTCGTCGCTCACCGGCTGCGTGTTCGAGGGTGTTCACGCCGCGCTCAACTCCGGGTTCGGCTTCAACGTGCCTGCCGACAGCACGCTCACCCGCTGCACCGCCAGCCGGAACACCCTCTCGGGCTTCAACTCCTCGAGCGGCGTGACCTTCGATGCCTGCACCGCGTCGAACAACAGCGCCGGCGGTTTCATCTCCGGCAACGGCTCGGTCTTCAGGGGGTGCACCGCCCAGAACAACACCGGTGACGGCTTCGCCGCCACCAACGCGTGCACGTTCGAGTCGTGTACGGCCCACAGCAACGACGCCCAGTACGGCTTCGACGTGGGGGTCGCCTGCACGTTCACGTCCTGCACCGCCAGCCAGAACACCAGCGCCCTCGCCACGTCCGCGGGATTTGAGTGCTCGGGCGGGTGCGTCTTCACGGGGTGCACGTCGTACAACAACGTGTCCACCAGCGCGTCCCCGGGGCCCGCCACGGGGGCAGGGTTCATCATCGGCACGGGGTCCACCATCACCGGCTGCCTCGCCGCGTCCAACAAGGGGGACGGCATCCGCGCGAACGACCGGTGCCTCATCTCCGCGAACAAGGTCGTCGAAGCGGGCTTCATCGGCATCGGAGCCGGCGTCCGCGTCACCGGCGACCACTGCCGCGTCGAGGCCAACCACTGCAGCATCTCCGACGTCGGATTCGAGATCGAGGGCACCGGCAACTTCATCACCCGCAACACGTCCGTGAACAACACGACCGATTACTCGATCGCAGCCAACAACTTCTACGGGCCGATCTTCGACCGAACGGCGACCAACACCGCTTCGGTGAACGGCTCGTCGGCAAACGGAACCCTCGGGTCGAGTGACCCGAACGCAAACTACTCGCGCTGACCGCGAGGTGTGAGACAGGGTTTCACCCGGACTCTCCAGGACTCCGAACATGACGCACCGAGGATCGTTCCTTCCAGTTCTCTTGATCGCGGCCTTGGTGTTCGGACTGCGCTGTCATCCGGCCCTTTGCGGGCCGCTGTTCCCGACGCCGGGGATCGTTGTGCCGACGCCGGGGCCGGAGCCGCGCATCCCGGTGAACGCGCAGAACACGCCGGGGAACGTGGACTTCACATTCGTCATCGGCCAACCCGGCTCGTACTACCTGCAGGGCAACATCGTGGGCGAGGTGAACAAGGGCGGCATCCTCATCTCGGCCAGCGGCGTGACGCTCGACCTGAACGGCTTTGCGCTCATGGAGAACCCCGCCTCCGTCGCGATCGAAGCGGCGGGCATCATCGCCTCGGCGGGCGTGCGGGCCGTGACCGTGAAGAACGGCACGGTCTCGGGGTGGTCGGACGCGGGCATCACGCTCAGCACCGTCATCGGTGGCACGCTTGAGTCCGTCTCCGGCTTCTCAAACACCCAGGGCATCCGGGTCGGCAGGGGGTTCGTCGTGCAGGGTTGCACGTCGACCAACTCGAGCAACGAAGGCTTCCATTCCTTGTCCGACACCTCGTTCATCAACTGCTCGGCCGTTGACAATATCGACGGGTTCCACGTGGGCGCGAACGGGGTGATCGAGGGCTGCGCGGCGTCGAACAACAGCTCCAACGGCATCGAGGTCGGCGCCGGGACCGTGTGCGTTGGCAACACGGTGTCACAGAACGGCATCCACGGGATCATCGCGTTCGATGCGCCCGGGGGGTTGATCAGGGACAATGTGTGCCGCGGCAACGGGCTGGGCACTTCCATCGGCGCCGGGATCCACGTGATCGGGAATGACTGGCGCGTCGAGGGCAACAACTGCTCCGGCAACCGTCGCGGCGTCAGCGTGCAGTCGGTGAGCAACTTCATCACTCGGAACATCTGCTCGGCCAACTCGGGGGCGAACTGGAACGTGGTCGCCGGCAACGTGTGCCTGGTGGTGAACGCGGCGACGACGTCCGCCCTCATCAACGGAAGTTCCGGCGGCACGGCACCCGGCTCCACCGATCCGAACGCGAACTTCTCCTATTGACCTTCGGCCGGGGCCTCGTGTGCACGGACCGGCGACGCACGGGCGTGGGTCGGGCGGCGCGCCGCCGCTACACTCTCCGCCCTATGTCCACGACCGCAAGCCGCCGCGTTTCACCGATCTCCACCTCCCGCCTCGGCGTGATCCACAACTGGTCGCGCACGCTGATCCCCACCAGCAAGGACGCGCCGTCGGACGCCGAGAGCCCGAGCCATCGGCTGCTCGCCCGGGCCGGGTTCATCCGGCGCGTGACCGCCGGCGTGTACGACTACCTCCCGCTGGCGTGGCGCACGCTGACGAAGATCAGCGCCATCGTGCGCGAGGAGATGGACGCCGCCGGGGCCAGCGAGCTGTTCATGCCGGTGATCGTCCCGATGGAGTTCTACGAGGGCACTAGGCGCCACGAGGCCTACGGCGATCTGCTGTTCAAGCTCGACGACCGCAAGGGCATGAAGGTGGCCCTCGGCCCGACGCACGAGGAGACCATCACCGAACTGGTGAAGGGCTCGGTGTCGTCCTACAAGGCGCTGCCGGTGAACCTCTACCAGATCCAGACGAAGTTCCGCGACGAAGCGCGGCCCCGCGCCGGCCTGCTCCGCTGCCGCGAGTTCATCATGAAGGACGCGTACTCGTTCCACCTGAAGGTGGAAGGCCCGGGCGGGCTCAACGAGGCGTACGACGCGATGCACCGCGCCTACACCAACATCTTCACCCGGTGCGGGCTGGATTTCACGGCGGTGGAGGCCGAGAGCGGGCCCATCGGCGGGTCGGCCTCGCACGAGTTCATGGTCAACTGCGAAGCGGGCGAGGACACGATCCTGACCTGCCCGGCGTCGGGCTACGCCGCGAACGTCGAGAAATGCGAGACGGGCCCTCGTCCGTTCGACCTGATGAGCGCCCCGGCGGGCGAGCTGCAGGAGGTCCACACGCCGGGGCTGCCCGGGATCGAGCAGGTCGGGGAGTTCATGAAGGTGAAGCCTCGGAACATGCTCAAGACGATCGTGTTCAAGGCCGCGGGCGCCGAGCCGCACCACGCGGGGCGTCAAGGCATCAGGTGGGTCCTCGCCACGGTTCGCGGCGACCACGATGTCAACGAGGGGAAGGTCAAGACCGCCTCGGGCGGGCCGGTGGAACTCGCGCCGGAGAAGGAGGCGATCGCCGCGGGGTTTGCGATCGGGTACGTGAGCCCGATGTCGATCAAGGGCCGCCATGATGTGCTGCTCCTGGTCGACCCCGACGCCGCTCCGGTGAGCGAGAAGCCCTGCTTCTGGGCCACGGGCAGCGACAAGAAGGACCACCACGTGAAGTACTTCAACTGGAAGCGCGACGTGGGCGAAGCCCTTCTCAACGACGCGAGCAAGGTGAAGGTGGCCGACGTGCGGAACGCCGTCGAGGGCGATCCCTCGCCGAAGGTCCCGGGGTCGAAGCTCGTCGCCAAGCGCGGCATCGAAGTCGGCCACATCTTCAAGCTCGGCACCAAGTATTCCGACGCCATGGACTTCCGCATTCTCAACGAGAAGCAGGAGCGTCAGAGCGTCATCATGGGCTGCTACGGCATCGGCATCTCGCGCACGATGGCGGCGTGCGTCGAGATGAGCCACGACGAGAACGGCATCAAGTGGCCGATGCCGATCGCCCCCTACCACGTCATCATCACGCCGATGAGCGTCGACCCGACCAGCGCGGCGATGAAGGCCGCGTGCGAACTCTCGGGCGCCCTCAGCCGCGCCGGGTTCGACGTGCTCGTCGACGATCGCGACGAGCGGCCCGGGGTGAAGTTCAAGGACGCCGACCTCATCGGCATCCCGATCCGTCTCACCATCGGCGACAGGGCGCTGGCCGAGAACGCCGTCGAGTTCAAGCTCCGCTCCGACACGCAGAGCAAGGGCGAGCTGGTGAAGATGGACGCGGTGGTGGGGCGGTGCCTGGCGGCGGCGGGCGCGTAGCCCGTCGGTGGTCGGGGTCGATCCCTCGTGAGAATCCGCGGACAAACGAAAAGCCCAGCGGGGTGGCCGCTGGGCTTTGGGCTGAAGTTCTGTGGTTCAGAAGGTTCGCCGGCGCTTCAGAGGATGGTGAGCCGGCTCAGGGGCAGGGCACGCCGAAGACGCCCAGGAACTGCACGAGGTCGGCGGTGTTGACGCAGGGGTCGCTGGTGTCGATATTGGCGGTGGGGATGTAGTTGGGGTTGCCGGGGCAGGTGCCGAAAGCGCTGAGCAGCAGGGTGAGGTCCGAGGTGTTGCGCTGGGTGTCGGCGTTGATGTCGCCGGGGCAGGGGGGCGGGGTGATGGTGGTGAAGGACCAGACGGCGGGGTTCGAGGCGGTGTTCCCGTTGGGGTTGACGCCGCGGACGCCCCAGAAGTAGGTCACGCCCTGGCTGAGGCTGGGCGAAACGTTCCAGGAGGTGCCGACCAGACCGGTGGTCGAGGCGACGACGTTGGTGAGGCCCGCGTCGGTGGCGACGGTGACGTTGTAGGTGAGGGCGTTGGAGGACGGGGCCCAGGTGAGGGTGGGGTTGACGGAGACGCCGGTGGAGCCGTTGGCCGGGCTGGTCAGGTTGAAGCTGAAGGGCGACTCGCAGGTGTCGGGGATCGCGTTGCTGTTGAGATCGGCGACCGAGCCGTCGAGGATTTCCTGGCAGTCGGGGCGGCTGTTGGCGTTGCAGTCGGCTGGGGCGGTGCCGCCGGTGCGGACGATCTTGTGGACGGTGCCGCCCAGGCAGCAGATGTACAGTTCGCCGTACGCGTCCCGACCCCAGGAAACGATGGACCCGGCGGAGGAAGCCGAGGAAAGGTTCGAGGTCTGGTTGATCGGGCTTGAATAGGTGTTGGTCGCGGCGTTGGCCCTGACGGAGAAGATGAAGTTGGTGCAAACGTCGGCGAAGAAGTAGGTCCCGTCCAGGTCCGGGATGGCGCAGCCGCGGTAGACCATGCCGCCGGTGATCGAGCAACCGGTGGAGAAGGTCGGGGCGATGCCAACGTTGTGGTCGTACTCGAGCAGCGGCACGCGGGTCCCGCCGGGCGGGGTGCACAGGCCGGTACTCAGCGTGCCCTCCAGGCATCGCCAGCCGTAGTTCATCCCGTTCGCGGCGGCGAGCGTCGAGACGTTGACCTCTTCGCGGGCGTTCTGTCCGACGTCGGCGATGTACAGGTCGCCGGTGCGCGGATCGATGTCGTTGCGCCAGTGGTTGCGGAGGCCGAAGGAGTAGATCTCCGGCAGACCGGACACGCCGTCGGCGAAGGGGTTGCCTCCCACGCCCGAGGGGATGCGGTAGTCCTTGTTGGGGTCGGCGGGGTAGTCGTCGCCGTTGACGTCGATGCGGATGGTTTTGCCGAGGATATTGAAGGTGTTCTGGGCGCGGTTGCCCGGGTCGTTGGCGGAGCCGCCGTCACCGAGAGCGAGGTACAGGAACCCGTCGGGCCCGAAGGACAGCCAGCCGCCGTTGTGGTTGGAGAAGGGCTGCGCAGCGGTGAAGATGACGTCCTGGGCGCTGGGCGAGGCGGTGGTGGCGGTGGCCGGGGTGCCGTTGGCGATGTACTCGCGGATGGTGGTGGCGCCGGCGCTGAGCTGGTTCGAGAAGTGGGCGTAGACCTTGCCGTTGGTCAGGTACTGCGGGTGGAAGGCCAGCCCGAGCAGGCCCTGCTCGCTGCCGGTGCTGACGCTGTTCAGGGTCATGAAGTTGCTGACGAAGGTCAGCGCCCCCGTGGTGGGGTTCAGGCTGTACATCTTGACGATGGCCTGGTTCGAGACGCCGGAGGAGCCGCGCTGCTCGGCGACGAACACGCGGTTGTAGAGCCCCGGCGCGTGCGTGAGGAAGATCGGGCGCGCCAGCCCGGAGAGCACCTGCACCGAGGTGATGTTCTGTCCCGAGGCGGCCACGCCGCACGCCGACACCAGCATCGCCGCGAGCGCGGCCCTTGTGCGATTGATCACGATCTCGTCTCCTCGCGGTGGTCGGCCCTGCGTGGGCGCGCTCCACGGCTTGTGGTTCACAACCCCGCCGACGCCTCGCGCCGGCGGTCCGGATGTCCGATGCGCTCGGACACCTGTATCGACAGGAAAAGGGTACCCCGCACCGGGGACGCCCACAATGAAAACCCGGTCCCCGCCAACGACCGAATCTGGCACCCTGCGGGTCCTCTGGCGGTGGCCAGCCCGCGCGCGGTCCCCGTCGCGGCGGAGTAAAGCGTGTTACCGGACATGTCCGGGGCCCGACCCGGTCGGTCGCGGGCTCGCCTTGACCGAGCCAGGAGGGACACCCGATCGACTCCGTTGACGGCCCGGTTGCCGCTCGTGTCGCTGGGTTTGGAGGGGGGGCGGCGATAGGGCCGGTGGGGGGGCCGGTGGGGGGGCCGGTGGGGGGGCGGGATCGGCGAACGGAGGCCGGCTCGGCAGCGTCCTCATGGCGGACGTCTCGCAGCATACGGCGTCGCGCGCGCCCGCGACTCCGGCATGGATGCCGGTGCGGTCCCCATCCCGGCCCGCCGTGACCCGCGGACAAGGCCTTGCGTTCAACGAGGGTCGAAGTGCGCGCGTGCCCGGGCGGCGAGCTCGGTTCACGCGGTGCGACGGGCGACCGCCGAGGGTCGGAGGATTTCGGAGAACGCCGAGGGATCGCCCGACACGCCGATCTGATCGTGACGCGATAGAGTCCACTGGTCGAACCCGCGTCGATGTCGGCCGCACCGCGCCGCTGCATGCCCTGTACCAAGCCCAACCCGATCAGGATGCTGCCGCTGGAAGGCCACGTCGGGGGCGGCACGCCGGTTGCGAGTGATGGCGCCCGCACGGTGGCGCTGAACGTGTTGCCGAACGCTCGCAAACCAGCGAGGTCGAGATCCGCCTCGCGCCGCGCCGCGGTGCTGATTCTCGTTCACGTCGCCATCGCCGCGCATATCGCCTGGTGGCAGTTCAGGGGCGACGTGCTGACGCCGGTGGAGCCGTCCGAGGCGGCCTTCACGCTCGAGCAGGGGCTGATCAACGCCGGGTTTGTGTTCTTTGCGTCGGCGCTTGCTCTGCAACTCATCTTCGGGCGGTTCATGTGCGGGTGGCTGTGCCACGTGGTGGCGTTGCAGGACCTGTGCGCGTGGCTGCTCAGGAAAGCCGGC
>CAZDYM010000093.1:0-8628 GCA_964509325.1 uncultured Phycisphaeraceae bacterium | reverse complement strand
AGCAGGAAGACGGTGACGCCGACGGCCATGGTGGCGATGACGCCGGGGTAGATCATGGCGCCGATGACCATCTTCTTGGTCTCGATCTGCTGGGCGGTGTAGCCGGCGATGCGGTCGAGCATCTTGCCGAAGGAGCCGGACATTTCCGAGGCGCGGACCATGTTGACGTAGAGCGGGCCGAAGAGCTTGGGGTGGCGGGTGAGGGCTTCGGAGAACTGCTTGCCGGACTCGACGTCGGACTTGAGGCCGAGGATGATGCGTTTGAAGCCGGCGTGCTCGGCCTGCTCGCCGATGGCGTCGAGGGCGGAGCGCAGGCCGATGCCGGCGCGGACCATGACCGCGAGCTGGGTGGTGAAGTCCAGCACGTGCTTCATGGTGGGCTTGCCGGCGTTGAGTTTCTTCAGCTTTTCCAGCAGCGCGTCGGACTCGGAGGCGCCCTGGATGGGCGTGAGGGCCAGCACGTGGGCGCCCTGGTTCTTCAGGGTGTTGGCGGCGCTGGCCGCCGAGTCGGACTGCAGAACGCCCACGACCACCTGGCCGGACGCGTTACGGATCTGGTAGCGATAGGCGTTCATGGGGGGGGCGGGGAAGGCACTGGGCACTGGGGACTCGGCACCGGGAACGCAAACGAGGCCTCGGCTCGAAACGGCGACTGGCGATCCGGAACCGGGCCTTTCCCTGGTGCCCAGTGCCTGATGCCCGGCGCCTCTGGCCTTACGCGGCCAGCTGCTTCTCCAACTTGTCCGGGTACGCCGCCTGTTCGATGGCGTCTTCGCGGGAGATCATGCCGTTGAAGTAGAGTTCCGCGATGGAGGCGTCGAGGCTGCACATGCCCAGGGCGCGGTTGGTCTCGATGACGTTGGGGATCTCGAAGGTGCGGCCCTCGCGGACGATGTTCCGCACGGCGGGGGTGCACAGCAGGACCTCGACCGCCGGCACCATGCCCTTGGCGTCGATGCGGGAGAACAGGGTCTGCGAGACGACGGCCTGCAGCGTGTCGGCCAGCATGGCGCGGATCTGGTTCTGCTGGTTGCTGGGGTACATGTCGATGATGCGCTCGACGGTCTGCGAGGCGTTGACGGTGTGCAGGGTGGAGAGGACCAGGTGCCCGGTCTCGGCGGCGGTCATGGCCAGGGCGGTGGTGTCGAGGTCGCGCATCTCGCCGACGAGGATGATGTCGGGGTCCTGGCGCAGGGCGTGCTTGAGGGCGCTGGCGAAGCTGGGCATGTCCTGCCCGAGCTCGCGCTGCTCGATGAGCGACTGCTTGCTCACCATCGCGTACTCGATGGGGTCTTCGAGGGTGATGATGTGCTTCTGGTAGCGCTCGTTCATCGCCTCGATCATGGCGGCCAGCGTGGTCGACTTGCCCGAGCCGGTGTCGCCCGTCACCAGCACCATGCCGCGGGGCAGGTAGGTGAGCCGCTCGATGACCGGCGGGAGGTTGAGCTTGGACATCGGGGGCACCTTGGACTTGATGGCGCGGAGCGCGATGCCCGCCACGCCGCGTTGCAGGTGGGCGTTGACGCGGTAGCGGCCCAGGTCCTTGATGCTGTAGGAGAAGTCCGAGTCCTTCTGGTCCTCGAAGCGCCGGTAGGCTTCGGGCGAGGCCATCTTCTTTACCATCGCGATGGCCTCTTCGGGAGACACCACGGGCAGGCCCGAGGGGGTCATGATGGTGTGGATGCGGAACACCGGGGTGTGCCCCGCCACGATGTGGATGTCCGAGGCGTCGGCCTGGTGGGCGGCCTTCAGGATGGAATCGATGTCGATGGACATGGGCTCGGGCTCCATCCCCCGTCGGCGACGTGCGGGCGGGGGGCTGAGGGGTCTAGGTCCGGGGTCTAGGTCCGGGGTCTGGGTCGGGGGGTTTGGGTCGGGATGGGGGTCGGGTGCGGGAGCGGACCTCCGGTGGCAGGGTGCCGCAGGGGTCATCGGTTGGTTTCGGGACGCGGTGAAGCGGGGGTGAGCGGCACGGGCGCGGACCGCGCCACGGCCCGACCGTTGGTGAGGGCGCGCCGCCTCGAACCACCCCGGATCAGCCGGCCTTGTGCCCCACTTCTCGGACGATGCGGGATTTCCGGCGCAAGTCACGGTCTATCCACAAGTTGTGAATCCAGTGGCGGGGAGGCTTCGCTATCGGACGGTGCCCGATTCCGAGGCGGCCGAGCGCGACGGACGCGCCCGACGCGCGATGAAGAAGCCGCGGCGTTCGGAAAAACGGACGTTCCGGTGCACGAATCCGAAGGAACAAAGGCGAGGTCGGGGCCGCGTCGCGGTTCTCGGGCGTCGCCCCGGCGATGGCCCGGTAAAAAAGGAAACTGGGTGGCGTGAGCGGCGTCGCGATGCGCTCCGAATGCCGGCAGGGGCGGGGCGTGGATGACCAGCGCGGGAGGCTGGGGTGGCGGAAACCGACCGGTGCCGGGTGGTTCGAGAGGCTGTGGATAACTGGGGAAGGTGGGAGTTTGGGTCGGTGCTTTGCCTTTTTCGGGGGCCGGGGGTATGGTCGAACCGATAAGAGCGACTGCTAACCGAGGTTGCCGAGGTCTCGGTGTCGCGTCCGGTTTGGTGAAAGAGGTCTCGGCGGGTCGATGTGTGAGGCGGTCTGGCCGTCGGCACGAAGCGACGAAGGCGCGGAAGCGAGGTTCGGAGCGAGAACGCCGGCCAGAGGCTTCGAGTGGGTTTCGGGCTTGTTTTGGAGTGATTTGCTTCGGTTTGTGTGTCCGGTGATCGGTGAGTGGATGCCGCGGGTGTCTCGGGGAGTTCCCGGTCCTGTCGGCGGATGAGAACCAAAGTTCAAAGCGGAGACGGCACGGTGCCGCTCCCGGAATCTGTGTCGGAAAGAGTCTGGCCCGCGTCTCCGCTTCGATCGGACGGGCCTGCCAGCGGCGAGGACCACGGGCGTCGAGTCAGTTGCTTGTGAGCCTGCCGCCAAGCGCTTCTTCACCTCAAGGGTGACTTGAAGAAAGGAACAGAGATGAGTCGTATGAATGTTGTGAGGCTGACGACGGCGGGCGTGCTGCTCGCGGTCGCGGGCCTGGCCCAGACGGCGAGCGCGGCGGTTGTGAGCAACAACCCGGCCGCGTTCACGATCGATTTCCCGATCGATCCGGCCAACGTCGAGCGCGTCGGTCCCCGGACGCAGATCCAGTTCGACCTTGCGGGCGGTCTGGCCGCGGCGGGCGTGATCACGGACGGCGCGGCCCTCACGGCCGCGATCGTGGGCCTCGACGCGAACGGCAACGCCGTCACCGGCGCCATCGCCGACGTGAGCGCGGGCCTGACGGTGGCGAACTACAACAACGCGGCGGGCAACAACAACCTGCTGCTCGACCTGTCGGGCACCACCACCGCGGCGGTGTTCTCGAACGCTGCGGTCGTCAACGTCGCCCTGCGCGTGTCGACGAACAACAACAACATCAACACCGACGGCGTGCAGACCAACTTCGACGCCGGCAGCGCGGTGAACAACGACTGCTTCATCGCCGACAGCACCCGCCCGACCCTGCAGAACGTGTTCATCAGCCAGGACGGCAACACGCTGTTCTTCGTGTTCTCGGAGTCGATGAACACCGGCACCGCCGCCAACGACAACAACCACACGGTGCTGGCGAACATCACGGCGGCGGACTTCCAGACCTCCGCGACCTCGACCTTCGTGGGCAGCGCGGAAGTCGGCCCCAGCCCCGACCCGACCAACCTGAGCGGCGCCGCGTCGTTCACGGCGGGCTCGGGCAACACGGTCATCCAGTTCACCCGCAACGTGGCGGTTCCCGGCGCGTCCCCGATCAACGCGGGCACGTTCGTCCGTCTGAAGGCGACCGACGCCGCGGGCACCACCTCGGCGAACGACGCGCGTGACCGGGTGCGGAACCTGGCGACCTCGAACGCGGTGGCGGCCTCGACCGTGACCCCGGTCTCGGTGGTGAGCGCACAGTTGATCCAGGCGGTCCCCGCGGGCGGCGGCAACGTCGCCGGGGCTCTGCGCGTGGTCTTCAACAACCCGCTGAACACCACCGGCTACCCGGTGGCGGCGGTGGCCAATGGCTTCGCGCTGCTCAACGGCTCGAACGTGATCTCCGACGGCGGCGCCGGCACGGAGTTCGTGCTCAGCAATGTCGTGGCCGACCCCAACAACCCGAACGCGGTTCTGATCGACGTCTCGTCGACCGGTGCCGCCGACGGCATCTCGTCCGACGGTCGCCTGACCTCTTCGAACGGTGAGTCCACCGGCGCGATCTCGGTCCGCGTGTCGTCCGACACGATCGCGACCATCCAGGAGGTCCAGGACATCTTCGGCTCGACCTTCGGCGCTGGCTCGGCGACCTCGTCGACCGTCACCGCCAGCGACGCGATCGCCCCGAGTCTGGTCGGCGGCGGGCCGGCGTTCCTCGATGAGAACGGCGACGGCGCCATCGACGCCGTGGCCCTGGTGTTCGACGAGCCGGTGGGTGACAGCACCAGCACCGCGGGCTTCGAGCTCTCGATCGCGGGCAACGTCAACGTGCTGCCCGCGTACCTGATCGACGCGGCGACCGGCGCTCTGACCGGCACCCAGCCGGCCACGGTGCAGCGGACGGCCCCGAACACCGAGAACAACATCCCGATCACGGCTGTGGCCCGCGGCTCGATCCGCCCGAACCTGGGCGTGGTCACCAACGCCCGCACCACGAACAACGCCATCATCGCCCGCTTCAACACGCTGGCGCAGGACTGGGACGACGACGGCAACACCCGCAGCAGCACCACGGTCGATGACCGCGAGGCGGTTCCGGGCAACCGCCCCGCCGACGCCGCGGCCATCCGCGTGTTCTACAACGGCTCGACCTCGACCTCGACGACGGGCGCCGGCTTTGTGAGCGCCACGGCGAACGTCCCGGCGGGCACCATCGCCGACGCCAACGGCAACCGGTTCGCCACCACGGTGAACGCCAACGCCTCGTTCGACCGGGCGGCCCCGGCGATCATCGGCGCGGTGTTCTTCACGGGCGACAACCAGACCGGCGGCGGCAACAACCAGCTCTTCGCCGAGGGCGGCAACCCGCCCGCGAACCCGGCGACCGACGGGACCGTCGGCGACGGCAACAACAACAACCGCATCGCCCTGATCTTCTCCGAGGCCATGAACGCCGCGGGCATGAACGAGACGCTGCTGCAGATCGGCAGCGGCGGCAACACGTTCAACGCCGGCGATCACACCGGCTTCTCGCCCTCGTCCTCGGGCGCGACGGGCAACCTGATCGCCACCAACATCCTCACCTTCACGCTCAACAACGCCACGACCCGAGCCCAGAGCGGCAACCTGGTCCGCCCCGGCGTGGGTCTCTCGCTGGTCACGCCCGCGACCGGCAGCCAGGGCTTCGCCGACGCCGCCGGCAACAACGCCTCGTTCACCGGTCGCACCGCGGCGGACGGCGTGGCGCCGTACGTCGCCCTGACGACCGACGTCAACCAGGTCGCCCAGTCGGGCGGCTTCTCGGTCGACGCCGACAACGACGGTTTCATCGACGCCATCCGCGTGAAGTTCACGCAGCGGATCGACTCGGCCAGCCTCCGCCAGGCGGACTTCAGCCTGTCGGGCGCGGGCTCGCTCTCGGGCGCTCCCACCGTTGACAGCAGCGACAACTCGATCGTGGTCATCCCCGTGACCGACGGCGTGCTGTCGATCAACAACTCCGTCACCCTCACGTACAGCGGCGCCGTGACCGGGGCCAGCCTCATCCGCGCCCAGGCCTCGCCCAACGGCAACGGCCTGGCCGTCGACCCGGTCACCCAGTCGCTGGTCATCAACAGCCTGCAGCAGCCCATCGCCGACACCCGCGAGGTGGCGACGATGATCGTGACCGGCAACATCGTCACCGGCACGACGCCGGTGCCGGTCGGGACCAAGGTGTTCTTCATGAACACCATCCCCACCGCGCAGAGCATCACCGCGGTGCACAACAACACCGAGTTCACCGTCGGCCGCTTCGGGTCGTACACCGACTCGTCGTCGATCGAGTCGTGGACCAACTGGCTGCTCCAGCTCGAGAAGGACATCTACCTCCACAACAGCCAGACCAACCGTCAGACCTACGAGAACTGCAAGATCATCAGCTCGACCGGCGACGTGCAGGGCAACATCCAGCTCAGCCGCCAGGTCATCCGTCTGACCCCCAACGCCTCCAACCTCTCCAACATCACCTTCACCGGCACCGGCCAGAGCGCCGCGGAGCGCGTCGCCAGCGGTCGTGTGACGCTGTGCTGGGACGTGATCCGCTCCAGCGACGGCACGCTCCGCTCCTTCTACGACACCTCCTGCGGCAGCGGCGGGTACGAGGTGGACGGCGCCCCGATCCTCAGCCGCGCCGTGGTGACGGACAACACCGGTAACTACGTCATGCACCACAGCGGCCCGACGGGCTTCAACGGCCGCCCGCGTCTCGACGCCACCGGCCGCCCGGTCATCGTGGTGGTCGAGTTCCCCGATGGTCGGCGCTTCGTGGCCAGCAGCCTGCTGACCAGCGTCAACGGCCGTCCGCTGCTGTTCCGCGCCAACCAGGGCAACACCAACACCGACGGCTCCGCCCTGGGCGGCGTCCGCTTCGACATCAACCTCGCCAACATCGCCGGCGGCGTGCCCACCGATCCGACCAGCCCCATCGTCTGGCCGGAGTGGAACACCATCTCGTTCGCCCGCGACGGCGGCTTCGCCACCGCGGCCAGCAACCTCCCGCTGCTCCCCGCCGGCGTCACGGCGACCTCCAGCAGCAGCACCCGCGTCGTGGTGGGCACCACCCTCACGGCGATCAACGCCCTCAACCAGTTCGTCGCCTGGCGTGATTCGACCGGCGGCACCCGCGGCGACGGCCAGTGGACCAGCGCCGACGACTCCAGCGCCGCCTTCGACAACATCATCATCGACTACAAGTGCCTGGGCGGCTTCGCGTTCACCATGACGAACCGCGGCGTGCAGATCGACAACGGCATCACCGGCTTCACCGGCGGCTACGCGGCCGGCTTCTTCAACGCCACCAACAACTCCTACGGCGTGTTCCAGTTCGGCCCGCGCTTCGGCTCGGGCGTGACCAGCATCTTCGGCACCGGCTCGGCCGCGTTCCCGACCAACGGTCCGACCCGTGGCTGGGTGCTCGCCGCCGCCGCCGCCTCGGCCGCTGACGGCGGGGCCTTCCTCACCGCCAACGCCGACAGCGACTACGCGATCCGCTTCAACAACAAGGGCCCGAAGACCTCGGTCGCCGGCAACCCCCTCGAGATCGACGTGACCAGCCAGTCGCGCACCGCCAACGGCACCGGCACCCCGGCCAACGCCAACAACCTCGGCGCCGTCCCCGATGAGGCCGCCCTCTTCGTCCACTACGACCGCTGATCGACTCGGTCCGGCGTGACCGACATCTGAGTTCGACCCCGCGGGGGCCTCTTCGGAGGCCCCCGTTTTCGTTGGTCTCCACGGGGCACGGGGCACCTTGGACTGGGATCAGGCCGGCGGCGCGGCGAGGGCCGTTCCAGCCGCGCGAACGTTCAGGATCACATCTGGGCGCGTGAACGGAAGGGCTACCATGCGCGTCTCAAGATCGCCCGGATCGTGAGCGAGCGGGCGTTGGGGTATCACGAGTCGCGGGGGGATCGATCAGGAGCATGCGGCCATGACGACGGTGGATCGGCGGACAGCGCGGGGGGGACTCAAGGGCTGGGTGATCGGGTTGGTCGGCGTGCTCGCTGGCGCGCTCGTGCCTGCGGCGACGGGGCAGATCTCCGAGCCCGGTCAGACGACCGTGCGCGAGCGGATCGTCGGCCAGGTGGTCGCCGCGGCGAACACGCCCGAGCCGGCGGCGGGGGACATGATCGGAGCGTTCTTCGACACCAACAAAGTGTGCGGGCGGTTCGTGTTCACCGGGACGACCGTGAGCCGGAACTTCAACATCCTGATCTACGGCGACGTGGCGAGCACGTCCACGGTCAAGGAGGGCCCGTCGCGGAACCAGCGCGTCACGTTCCAGTTTTACGACGCCAGCGCGAACGCGCTGCTGCCGATGACCGTGCTCACCAAGCCCGGCGGCGAGGTGTTCAACTACACGTACCAGGGCGCCGAGGTGCCGCCCATCCCGATTGAGTTGCCGGGGCTCGATCTCACGCCGTCGCGCGACCTTGACCTGCGCATCGGCAGTTCCGGAGGCGACGGTGGGGGCGGGGACGGGGGCGGCGGGAACACCAACCGGTACGACATCAACGGCGACGGCAAGGTCACCATCGAGGACGCTTCTCTGATCCTCCGCCAGGTCAGCGGCGGGAACGTCTCTGCGCCCTCGGCCCGGATCAGGACAAGCACCGGAACCGGCGCCGAGGCCACCGGCACCACAGCCGGCACGGGCACGACCACCGGGACCACCTCGGGGACGGGCACTCAGAACGCCACGGCGGAGACGACGGGGGCGTCGATGGACGTGAACCGCGACCAGCGCATCGACGTGAACGACGCGATCGAGGTGCTCCGGAACAAGTCGCTGTGAACCGCTCGGGCCAAGGGCGACGCGGCTCGGCGGGGCTGGGCCACTCGGGCCCGGGCCGCGCGACAGCCGGTACGTCCGCCGTCCGCGTTCGGACGTGTGCTCGGCGCGGGCCGCGGGGGCG
>CAZDYM010000092.1:0-8691 GCA_964509325.1 uncultured Phycisphaeraceae bacterium | reverse complement strand
GCTTCGGCGGCCTTGCGCGCTTCGGCGAGGCGCTCCGGCGGCGAGAAGTCGGCGTAAGCGAGGCCGCGGGTCATCATGTCGCGGAGGATGCGATTGTAGAGATCGAGGCGCTGCGACTGGTAGAACGAGCCGACGCCGCGCGGGTCGCCGCCGATGGCCTGGGTGGGACCGGCCGGCGGACGGTGCTTGCCGATGTCGGCGGCGCCGCCCGCGCCGAGCCGGTCGGAGACCGACGCCGCCAGCGTCGGCCCTTCGTCCCAGAGGATGCCGAGCCAGGCAAGGTCCTTGAGAATCCCTTGCGCCGAAGCCTCGGAGGAGCGGGCCTGGTCGGTGTCCTCGATGCGGATGAGGAAGGTCCCGCCGGTGCGGCGTGCGTAGGCCCAGCAGAACAGCGCGGTGCGGGCCCCGCCGATGTGGAGGTGCCCGGTGGGGCTGGGGGCGAAGCGGGTCACGACGCGGGCGCTGCTCAAGACGGAAGCGGTGGACATGGGGGAAGAGGGTAGCGCCGGCCGAGGCGGCCCGAGTGGACCATGAAAGCGCGGCTACTGTTCCGTGGCGAGCCGGGCGTGGCTCGGTCCTGACGACGAGCGTGCCGGCTTGGCCAAGCGGAGCGAGATTGCCAGATGAAGTTGCCAGACTCTCTCCCGACGCTCCGGCCCCGACTCATGCTCGCCTGCGCTTGGGTGTTCCTCTGCTCCGGGGCCGTCGACGCACAAGCCCTCAACCGTTTCACCTCGCGGTTCTACGAGGTGTTCACCGATCTTCCCGCGGCCGAGGTCCGGCCCATCGCCGGGCACATGGATGCGGTGTTCGCCGAGTATGTGAACCGGTTCCGCGAGTTTCCCGCGAAGAACAGCCAGCCGGTGAAGTTCTACGTCTACTCCACCAAGGCGGGCTACCTCGATGGTTTGAAGAGCAAGGGCATCAACGCGGTGAACACGTCGGGGATCTTCTTCGCGTCGCAGCAGGAGGCCGGGCTGGCGACGTATGTCGAGGGGCACTCGGGCGTCGAGATGTTCCATGTGCTGCAGCACGAGGGGTTCCACCAGTTCGCGCACCTGCGGCTGGGGGAAGGGCTGCCGCAGTGGTTGAACGAGGGGTTGGCGGAGTACTTCGGGCAGTCGGTGCTGGTGAAGGGGAAGCTGCGGATGGGGGTGGCGCCGGAAGCGCGGATCCAGGGGCTGAACCTGGCGATCCGGAGCAGGGCGGTGTGGCCGTTCGAGTCGCTCCTGACCATCAGCAACCGTGAGTGGAACGAAAAGGTGCGCGAAGGTGGGGCGCGGGCCGGGCTGCTGTACGACCAGTCGTGGGCGATGACGCACTTTCTCATCCACGGCGAGAACGGCAAGTACGCCGCCGCCTTCGCCAGGTTCATCAAGATGACCTCGCAAGGGAAGGCGTCGGAGGCGGCGTTCGTCGAGGCGTTCGGCGCATCGGCGACGCCGGGGGAGTTCCAGCGGGCATGGGAGCGATTCGTGCAGAACGACTGGGAGCCCGACGCCGTGTCGACGGCGTTGATGCGACTGGACTTTCTGTCGGACGGGGCGGCGCTGCTCCTGGAGCAGGGGGTGATGGTGTCGTCGCTCGGCGAGTTGAAGGACCAGTTGCAGAGGCGTCGCTACCGGCGCACGCTCACGCGGGAGGGTGTGACGGTCGAGCAGCACTCGGACGACGATTCGCTGTTCGATCCGCCGCCGCGGGATGATCCGAAGAAGCCGACGTCGATCGTGGTGACCCCCTCGGGCAGGCCGAAGGTGCCGCCGAGTTTCACGGTCAAGGGGTTGAGCGTGGAGGTCCGCTTGACCTGGGTGGTCAAGCCGGGATCGGAGCCGCGGGCGGTGGTGGAGTTCCTGTGAGGGGAGGGCGCCGAGACATCCCGGGATCGACGCATGATGGTCGGCGCCGGCGGCGCGGCGGGCGGCTGAGACGGGTCGGCGGGCTACGCTGGGATGTCTGAGAATCTCCGCCTGTGCCATCCACCATGCATGACATCCTCGACAGTTTGAACGGACCCCCGCCCGCTCCGGCGCGCCCCGCCGGTGCGGCCGATGGTTCTGCGGCGCTGCTGGCCGGGCTCACCGAGCAACAGAAGAAGGCCGTCACCACCACCGAGGGCCCGGTGTTGGTGCTGGCGGCGGCGGGGAGCGGGAAGACGCGGGTGATCACGCGTCGCGTCGCGTGGTTGCTCTCGATGGGCGTCCCCCCGTGGCAGATTCTGGCGCTGACGTTCACGAACAAAGCGGCCGGGGAGATGCGGGAGCGCGTGACGCGCCTGATCACCGATGGGCCGCTGGCATCTCCGGGCCCCGTCGGGGCGGGTGCCGAGCGGCTGCTGCGCGGGCTGACGGTGACGACGTTCCACGCGCTGTGCGCGCGGCTGCTGCGGAAGTACGCCGGGCTGATGGAGGGGAAACCGGGGGGGGCCGTCTGGGGGATCAAGGGTGACTTCACCATCTATGACAGCGACGACCAGGCATCGCTGGTGAAGCGCGTCATCACCGACCTGGGGATGAGCACCAGCAACTGGCCGGCGCGGACGGTGCTCTCGGCGATCTCCGGCGCCAAGAACGAACTGCTCGACGCCAGGCAGTTCGCGGCGTCGGCTTCTGACTTCAACAGCCGCTGCATCGCAAAGATCTTCGAGGGCTACGAGCGCGGCCTGCGGGCGGCGAACGCCGTCGACTTTGATGACCTGCTGGTGCTCACGGTGCGGATGCTCAAGGAGAGCGAGGAGGCCCGCGCCGAGGTGCAGGGCCGGTGGCGGTACCTCATGATCGATGAGTATCAGGACACGAACAAGGCGCAGTTCGTGCTCTCGACGCTGGTGGTGGGCCGCGACGCCGCGCCGGGGGGACGCGGGGAGCGCCAGCCGAACATCTGCGTGGTGGGCGACCCGGACCAATCGATCTACGGCTGGCGCGGGGCGGACATCTCGAACATCCTTGATTTCGAGGAGGCGTACCCGGGGGCGAAGGTGATCCCGCTGGGCGAGAACTTCCGCTCGCGGGCCCCGATCCTCCACGCCGCGGACACGCTGATCCGCAACAACAAGAAACGCAAGCACAAGGACCTGTTCACCAGGAAGCCCGGCGGCGAGAAGCCGCGCGTCCTGCTGTGCCGCGACGAGCACCACGAGGCTCAGGAAGTGACCCGGTGGCTGCGGTCGGTCGTGGCGTCGGGAGACGCAGTCTCGTGGAAAGACACGGCGGTGTTCTACCGCAACAACGCGCTGTCGCGCGTCATGGAAGACGCGCTGCGCGCCGCGTCGGTCCCTTATGTCATCGCGCGCGGCACGGCGTTCTATCAGCGCGAAGAGGTGAAGGACGCCATCGCGTACCTGAGGGTGGTGGCGAACCCGGCGGATGACGTTTCGCTGCGCCGGATCGTCAACAAGCCGGCGCGAAAGATCGGGGCCGCGGCGCTCGAGAGGCTCGACTCGATCGCGGCGGCCCACGGAATGACGCTGTTCGAGGCGATGCGGCGGTGCGCCCACGCGGGGCTCGGGGGCGCGGAGCTGGGCAGCATGGCGGTCAACGCCGTGCGCAAGTTCGTGGCGATGGTGGACGCGTGGACGGGCGCGGGGAGTTTCCTCGGCGCGGAGGTGCCGTCGACGCTTCAGGACCTCGTGTCGCGGGTGATCAAGGAATCCGGGCTCGAAGAACACTACAGGAAAGCGGGCGAGAAGAACGAGGAAGACGCCGACAAGGCCGACAACCTCGACGAAGTGGTGAACTCGGCGCAGGAGTTCGAGAAGGAGTACGACGCGGCGAATGATCCGGTGTTCGCGGCGGAGGCGTTGAAAGGCAGTTTCACCGCGGAGCAGGCGGAGAACGCGGAACAAGGCGGAAGCGTGGCGAGTGACGCATCGGAGGCTGGTCGGGCAGGATCCCCGCCCGCCTCGTCGCGCACCGACGATCACGAGGTCGATTTCCTCGCCGATCTGGCGTCCGACGGCGAGGAGGTGCCCGCGCGACCTGGCTTGGGCACAGAGCGTGGCGTGCAGAGCGGCTTCGTCCCGCCGCTGCTGGCGATGCTGCGGGCATACCTGGAGTCGGTGTCTCTGGTGGCCGACGCCGACAAGGTCGACCCCGAACGCGGCGCGGTCACGCTGATGACGCTGCACGCGGCGAAGGGGCTGGAGTTCCACGCCGCGGCGATCATCGGGCTCGAGGAAGGCCTGTTGCCCAGCCTCCGCGCGATGGAGACCGATCCGGCGGTGGAAGAGGAACGCCGACTTATGTTCGTCGGCATCACCCGCGCCATGGAGAAACTGCTCCTCACCAGCGCGAAGTACCGCACGCACCGGGGCCTTCAGGAGCGCACGATCCCCAGCCGCTTCCTGAGCGAACTCCCCAAGGACGGCGTGGCGCTCGGCGATCTTTCCGATGAGGGCGGCGGCTTCGACGCCCGCGTCGATGATCAGGACGACGAGGCCGGCAGCGACGGACCCGCCTGGGGCGCGACGCGAGGATCATTCAGCACCGAGTCATCAGCGCGGAAAGGTGGCGGCGGCGGACCGCGCGTCGCCCCTTCGCCGTTCCCCGTGGGCTCGCTGGTGCGGCACCCGCAGTTCGGCGTGGGGCGCGTCGAGGCCCTCACCGGCATCGGCGCCAACACCCGAGCACGGATCTCGTTCCGCGACGTGGGGCCAAAGACGCTGGTGCTGCAGTACGCGCGGCTGGAGGCGATGAGATGAGATAGTCCGGCGACCGCCGCGCTCGCCCCGTGGTCAACCGGGCCGGACGACGCGGTCACCCGCGCACCGCGTCCCACCCCGCATCAACAACCGCAGGGTCGGGACGCTCGACAACCGCCGCTTCGCCAAGGCTCTTCAAGAGGATCAAGCGGAGAGCCCCCGCAGTGGTCTTCTTATCGTGCATCATCCGCTCGCGGAGCGATTCGTTCGATGGCAAACCTCGCACGGCGGTGGGCAGGCCGGCACGCGCGACCGCGGCCCCGACCGATTCGGCGTCGCTTCGGCTCAGCCAGCCCGCCCGGGCCGATGCCCGTGCCGCGGCGATGAGCCCCAGCCCGACGGCTTCGCCGTGGTGGAGCATGAATCGCACGGTCTCCCGGCCCGCATCCGGCACGGACGGCGGGCCGCCAGACCACCCCACCGGTTCCAGGCCTTCGAGGGTCTCGACGGCATGGGCATAGGTGTGCCCGAGATTCAGCAGGGCGCGGCCGCCGGCTGAACTCGGAGCCTCCTCCCGCTCGTCGGCGGAGACGACGGCGGCTTTCACGCGGATGTTGCGGGCGATCAACTCGCTCGTCGCGGCGGGGTCGAGCCGAAGAACGCCGTCGAGGTGGTCGAGGGTCCAGCGCCAGAGCTCGGGGTCACGGCCTCCGGCACCTTCTCCGCCCTCCACGCCAGCGAGACCGGCGGCCAGCAGGGCGTGCTTGAGACACTCGGCCATGCCCGCGCGGAGCTGCCGCGCCGGCAACGTGCGGAGCGCGTCCGGATCGCACAGCACGAGGCGCGGCTGCCAGAACGCGCCGACCATGTTCTTTGCGAGCGAACCATCGGGCAGGGGGAGGTTAACCCCGGTCTTCCCGCCCACGGCGGCGTCAACCATCGCAAGCAGCGTGGTGGGGCAGTGCACGACGGGCACGCCGCGGCGGTACGCGGCGGCGACAAAGCCGGCGAGGTCGGTGACGATGCCGCCCCCGAGGGAGATCACAGGGTCGGCGCGCTCATGCCCGGCGCGGAGCAGGTCGGCGAGCAGCGCACCCGCGGCGTCGAGCGACTTGTGCGGCTCGTCGGCGTGTGTCCGTGAAACGCCCACGGCGTAGTTCGCCGTACGCAGCGAGGCGACCGCGAGATCGAGCAACGCCTCGGGGATCGCGCCGTCGGCGATGACATGGGCACGGCGTGACGGCGCGACGCGGCGGACGTGCCCGCCGAGCGAGCGAAGCACCGCCGGGGCGACGATCACGTCGTACGCGCCGGACGCCGGGGCGACGCGGATGGTGTGGCTCTTGTCGTCTGTCAATGGCGCTGCATCCCTGAACCTTGTTGTGGCGGGCAACGACGCTCGCTGCATGAATCGGTGGGCTTCCGTACTGCCGCGCCGAAGCTCTCGTCAACGAATCGCGTGGCACCCCGGAACGACGGATCATGGCCGCGATCGCCGGACACACGATCAGACTTCTCGCACGCCTCCGCGGTCATCATAAATGACGCGGCTTCCGCTTAGGAGAACGGATGGCGAGGCTCTGAGTCGGGGCCGTCATCTGGCGGTGAGGGCGGAGTATCTTTCAGCATGACCAAACGATAGCCCCGCTCACGGTTCACTCCCAC
This sequence comes from uncultured Phycisphaeraceae bacterium, assembly GCA_964509325.1. Classification (GTDB taxonomy): domain Bacteria; phylum Planctomycetota; class Phycisphaerae; order Phycisphaerales; family UBA1924; genus JAFLCM01. Next base: position 2,390 of record CAZDYM010000092.1, on the reverse strand, counting down.
TCGATCGTGGCCGGGGGCTTCGATGAGATGTCGTACACCACCCGGTTCACCCCCTCGCCGTCGCGTGGCTTCACCTCGTTGATGATCCGTGACGAGATGTTCGCCAGCACGGCGTAGGGGATCCGCGCCCAGTCCGCCGTCATGAAGTCCTGCGTCTCCACCGCGCGGATCGCCACCGTGTTGTGGTACGTCCGACCGTCGCCCATCACGCCCACGCTCTTCACCGGCAGCAGCACGGCGAAAACCTGGCTGGTCTTGTCGTACAGGTCCCCGGCGATGATCTCCTCGAGCAGGATCTCGTCGCAGTCACGCAGGAGGTCGAGCTTGGTCTTCGTCACCTCGCCCAGCACCCGCACGCTCAGCCCAGGGCCCGGGAAGGGGTGGCGCCACACAATCTTCGGCGGAAGGCCCAGCACCTCGCCCAGCCGCCGAACCTCGTCCTTGAACAGGTCGCGCAGCGGCTCGATCAGGTCGAAGCCCAGTTCGTGCTTCGGCGGCAGCCCGCCCACGTTGTGGTGCAGCTTGATCCCCGCGCTGGTGCCCGCGGCGTTGTGCCCGCTCTCGATCACGTCGGGGTACAGCGTTCCCTGCGCGAGGAAGCGCGCGTCCTTGATGTCGCGCGTCGCCGCCTTGAAGACCTCGATGAACCGCCTCCCGACGCGCCGGCGCTTCTCCTGTGGGTCGGTCACGCCGGCCAGATCAGCGAGAAACTCCCGGGAAGCGTCCACGACGCGGAGGTCGGCGTCGAAGTGGTCGCGGAACGTGGTCTCGACCAACTGGCGCTCGTTCTTGCGCAGCAGCCCGTTGTCGACGAACACGCAGGTGAGCTGGCTCCCGATCGCCCGCGCCAGCAGCGCGGCGCAGACGCTGGAGTCCACCCCGCCGGAAAGGCCGCAGATCACCCGCGCGGTTCCCACGATGTCGCGCACCCGCGCGATCTCGCTCTCGAGGAAGCCCGCCATCTTCCACGTGCCCCGGCAGCCGCACACTTCGTTCACGAAGTTCTGCAGGATCTCCACGCCGTGGGGCGTGTGGGTGACTTCCGGGTGGAACTGCACGCCGACAAAGGGCAGCGACTTGTGCCGCACGGCGGCGTTCGGGCAGGTGGACGTGCTGGCGAGGGTGTCGAACTGGCGGCCCGTGTCGAGCACCTGGTCGCCGTGGCTCATCCACACGCTGGTGGACGTGGGGATGGCCTTGAACAGGCCGGCGCTGCTGGCGATGTCGAGCGAGGCGCGGCCGAACTCGCGGGCGTGACCGGCCCTCACCTCCGCGCCCATCAGGTGACAGGCGAGCTGCATCCCGTAGCAGATGCCCAAGACCGGCACGCCGAGCTCGAAAAGTCGCTTATCGATGGTGGGGGCCCCGGCGTCGTACACGCTCGCCGGGCCGCCGGAGAGGATGATCCCTTTGGGCTTGTATGAGCGGACGGCCTCGACGCTGATGGTGGGGGGGACGAGCAGGCTGAAGGCCCCGGCCTCACGGACGCGGCGCGCGATGAGCTGGGCGGTCTGGCCGCCGAAATCAACGACGAGGATGACTTCTTCGTGAATCGGGTCCGACGCGGGTCTGCTCATGCGGCGATTCTACCGGCTCGGCCGCGTCCACCGTCCGTCATCGGAGCGCGGCATCCACCGGGGCACGCCGGCCCGAAAGCCCACACAACGCCCTTGAGATCCGAGGTGCTCACCCCACGCCGGACCTGATGTCCGCGTGATCATCCGGTGCGATGCTCCGACCGAAGCGCCCGAGGAAGTCCGTCAGGCCGCCGGTGTTGATGGGGCCGTCCCTGTTCAGGTCCAGCCGCCGATTCATCGCGCGACCCGCCCCGGGCACCACCGAAACCCCGTTCACGAGCCGCTGACAGCGCGGCCAGGCACATTCAGCATGTCGAGCTTCACGAGGTTCGAGATGGTGAGGTCGCGCGTGCCCGATCCCGCGGAGCGGCCCTGCGCGTCCGACATCTCCACGCCCTTGCACCGCGATTGTGAGAGCGGGCCGACGCCCAAGACCTCGACGTGCAGCAACGACGGGCACACGAAACACGCCCGCGTGGCGGCGGGCGCGGGCGGTGCCGGGTGCTCCGAAAAGGCCACGCTGCGCCATCACCGTCGGAGACGCCCAAGCAACGCGGCAGGTCACGATTCTCGCTGCCTTGGCTCAACGACCCTGAGCAAGCGGTCATTTTCAAGCCCAAGCAACCCCAAGCCGCTTGGGAAAGGCATGCCGCCCGTCGGACGTGGGAGAACCCGGGGTCCGCCGGCCTGCCCAAACAGCCTAGGCGAACCTCGCCATGCCCGCCCTTCCAAAGTACGAACGAGACCTGCCGGATGGCACGATTCTGACCGTGTGTTCGGGATTTCCCTTGCTCCCGACCAGTCTCGGTTTAC
>CAZDYM010000091.1:0-8696 GCA_964509325.1 uncultured Phycisphaeraceae bacterium | reverse complement strand
GCCGGGGCGAGCGCCGGGCCCGGCCCCCACGCCCACCGCGACGCGTGGCTCGTCCGCGGGCTCAAGGCCCTGTACGAGCCCGCGCTGCGCGCGAGCCTGAGACGCCGCGGCGCGGTCCTCGCCGGCGCCGGGGCGCTCACCGCCGCCTCGCTGCTGCTGGTCTCCACCTTCGGCACTTCGTTCCTTCCGGCGTTCAAGGAGGGAACCTTCACCGTCTTTCTCATGGCCCCGCCCGGCACCTCGCTGGCCGAGAGCAACCGCCTGGCCGTCGGCGTGGAGGCGCAGCTCGCCGAGATCGAGGGCGTCTCCAGCGTGACCAGGCGCACCGGCCGCGCCGAACGCGACGAGCACGCCGAGCCCGTCAGCAACTCCGAGATCGAGGTCACCGTCAAGCCCGGCGCCGACCAGGACTCGATCCGGGCCGAGATCGACCGCGTGATCGCCAACATCCCGGGCATCACCACGATGGTCGGGCAGCCCATCGAGCACCGCCTCAGCCACGTGCTCTCGGGAACCCCCGCCGCGATCGCCATCAACGTTTTCGGCGACGACCTCGACACCCTGCGACGCATCGCCAAACAGATCGAGACCGAACTCAAGGCGATCCCCGGCACGCGCGACGTGGCGGCCAACCGCGAGGTGTTGATCACCTCGCTCCCGATCCGCTACCGGCACCAGGACCTCGCCGCCGCGGGGCTCTCGCCCGCCGCCGCCGCGGAGCAGGTGCGGCAGGCCCTGTACGGCGAGCGCGTCGCCGAGATCAACCAGGGCGTTCGGCGCTACCAGATGGTCGTCCGCCTCGCCGAAAGCGAGCGCGAACGGCTCGACCAGATCATGGACCTGCGGCTCCGCGGCGTCGGCGGCGCTACCGTGCGCCTCCGCGACGTCGCCGACATCGGCCCGGAACGAACCAGCAACCTCATCACCCGCGAGAACGCCCAGCGCAAGGCGGTCATCTCGACCAACGTGGCCGACGGGTACAACCTCGGCCAGCTCGTCTCGGTCGTCCGAGAAAAGGTGGACCCCATCGTCCGCGGGGCGGGCTACAGCGTGCACTACGGCGGGCAGTTCGAGGCGCAGCAGTCCGCCAGCCGGACCATCTATGTCATGGGCGCGGGCGTCGCCGCCCTCATGTTCCTCCTGCTGCGGCTCTCCACGGGCAGGGGCCGCGTCGCCGTGCTCGTGATGCTCAACCTGCCGCTGGCGCTCATCGGAGGTATCGCCGCGATCTACCTCACCGAGTCGCCGTCGCTGGTCTCGAACACCCTCTCGCTCCTCGGGCTCTCCGACCGCCGCTACGTCCCCCCGGTCATCTCCATCGCCAGCATGGTGGGGTTCGTGACCCTCTTCGGCATCGCGGTCCGCAACGGCATCCTGCTGGTCAACCATTACGACCACCTGCAGCGCCACGAGGGCAAGTCCGTCGCCGACTCGATCATCCAAGGGTCGATGGAGCGGCTGGTGCCGATCCTGATGACGGCGCTCACCGCGCTGCTCGGCCTCGTGCCGCTGGCGCTCGCCAAGGGTCGGCCCGGCAGCGAGTTGCTCGCCCCCCTCGCCATCGTCGTGCTGGGTGGGCTCGTCTCTTCGACGTTGCTGAACCTCATCGTCGTCCCCGCCGGCTACGCGCTGGCGTTCCGTGTCAAACGCTCCGCCGCGGATCGGCCGAGCGTGCCGGCCCGCGTGTTCCCCCGGGCGAGGAAGAAGTCCGCGTCCACCACCTCTTAACAAGGAGCAGCCGTCATGCAGACCACCCGCACCCTCACGCTGCTGTCCGCGTTGTCTCTCGCCACACTCGGCACACCGCCGGGCGGCTGCGAGCGGAAGCCGGAGCCGGCCAAGCCCGCCTCCCCCGCCCCGAAGCCCGACACCCATGCTCAAGAGCACGACGGACACCACGACGACGACCACGCCCACGGCCCGACCACCGAACTCGGCGAGCAGAGCGCCGACGGGTTCACCATCAGGGCCTCGCGTGACGGCGACGTGACGCCGGGCAAGGATGTCCCGATCGACGTGTGGGTGACCCCCGGCACCGGCACCAAAGTCAGCGCCGTCCGCTTGTGGATCGGGACGCGGAACGCCAAAGGCTCCGTGAAGGCCCGCGCCGAGATCGAGCAGGACCGCTGGCACACCCACGCCGAGGTCCCGAGCCCGATGCCCGAAGGCGGCAGGCTGTGGGTCGAAGTGGAGGCCGAAGGAGGCGCCAAGACCGTGGTCGGCTTTGACCTGAAGCTCTAGCACGACCCGGACCGCGACCAAGCCCCGGGCCACGGCGCGACGCGGCCGCCTTTACAGCCGCATCGCCCGGAGCATCGCCGCGCCCATGTCGGCGGGCGTCTGCGCGATCTCGAAGCCCGCGCCCCGCATGGTCTCGATCTTGGACTCCGCCGTGCCCTCCCCGCCGGAGATGATCGCCCCGGCGTGCCCCATCCGGCGCCCGGGCGGCGCCGTGCGCCCCGCGATGAAACCCGCCAGCGGCTTGGTCACGTTCTTCTTCGCCCACGCCGCGGCGGCCTCCTCGTCGCTCCCGCCGATCTCGCCGATCATCAGGATCGCATGGGTGTCGGGGTCGTTCTGGAACAGTTCGAGGCAGTCGATGAATCCCACCCCGCGCACCGGGTCGCCCCCGATCCCCACGCAGGTGGACTGCGCCAGGCCCAGCGACGACGTCTGCCACACCGCCTCATACGTCAGCGTGCCGGAGCGCGAGACGATCCCCACGGCCTTGTTCTTCGGCGCCTCGGAGATGTGCCGGTTGATGTACCCCGGCATGATCCCGATCTTGCACCCGGCGTTCGTGTACGGGTTCGACCCCGAATCACCCGTCCCGGTCTTCGGCCCCGGCGTGATCACGCCCGGGCAGTTCGGCCCCACCAGCCACGTCCGCTCCGATGCCGGCTTGCCGGCGTTCCGCTCGTCCAGCACCGCCCGCACACGCACCATGTCCTGCACCGGAACCCCCTCCGTGATCGCGCAGATCACCTTCACCCCGGCGAACAGCGCCTCAAGGATCGCGTCCCCCGCGAACGGCGGCGGGACGAAGATCATCGTCGCCGTCGCCCCCGTGCCCTCCACCGCCTGACGCACCGTGTCGAAGATCGGCAGCCCGTTCTCGTCCCGGGTCCCACCCTTGCCGGGCGTCACGCCCCCGACCATCTTCGTGCCGTAATGAAGACAGCCGCGGGTGTGCGCGGCACCGAACGAGCCCGTGATGCCCTGACAGATGACCTTGGTTGACGCGTTGACGAGGATCGACATGGGGGCATGAGGATAGCGGGTTAGACCCAGACGCGAAGAGGCGACAGGCCTCGGTGCGGATACCGCCGGAACCCCCTCCATCGGCGGCTGCTCAACATCAAGCACGGTGCGTCGGACGCCCCCGAGAGCGGTCCCCGAACCGGCGGAACGCCCGGCGAGCCTCTTCGCGTCCTCGCCCGCAACCTACCCTCCGCCCCCCATGAAAGCCATCGTCTGCGACCGCTACGGCCCGCCCGAGTCCCTCCGCATCGCTGACCTGCCCGACCCGGTCCCGGGCCCGGCGGACCTGGTCGTCCGGATGAGGGCGACCACGGTGAACTCGGCGGACAGCCGCATCCGTGCCATGCGCATGCCCTCACCCCTGTTCGCCCTCATCGGCCGCCCGGCGCTGGGGTTCCGCGGCCCGCGCCGGCGCGTGCTCGGCACCGAGGCCGCGGGGACGGTGTGCGCCGTGGGCTCCGCGGTCTCGCGCTTCAAGGTGGGTGACGAGGTGGTCGCGGTCATGGGCATGCGCCTCGGCGGGCACGCCGAACTGGTGCGCGTGCGCGAATCCGCCCCCATCGCCCGCAAGCCCGCGTCACTCTCATTCGAGCGGGCCGTCGCCGTCCCCTTCGGCGCGATGACGGCCTTGTACCACCTCCGCGACCTCGCCCGGTTGGGCCCCGGCGCGGAGCTGTGCGTCGTGGGCGCCTCGGGCGCGGTCGGGCTGGCGGCGGTCCAGATCGCCGTCGGCATGGGGGCCAGCGTCACCGCGGTGTGCAGCGGCGCAAACGCGGCAACCGTCGAGAGCCTGGGGGCGCGGCGCGTCATCGACTACACCAAAGACGACTTCACACGCCACTCGCGGGCGTTCGACGCCATCCTGGATGCCGTGGGCGCGACCACCTTCGCGCGCTGCCGCGACGCCCTGAAGAGCCGCGGCGTGTTCCTCCCGCTGGTGATGACCGGGACGGAACTGCTCCAGATCGCCCTGACCTCGCGTTCTTCGGGCCGGCGCGTGCTGGGTGGCGTCACGCCGGAGCGCCGGGCCGACCTGGAGCACGTGCTGGCGCTGGCGTCCCAGGGTTCGCTCCGACCCGTGATCGACCGCTCGCTGCCCTTCGAACGGTTCATCGAGGCGCACCGGCGCGTCGATTCCGGGCGGAAGGTTGGGAGCGTCGTTCTCACCTCTCCGCCATGAGGCGGGTTTTCGCTTGGAGAACCGGGCCGACTCGCTACGCTGGTGGGCGCCCCGGAGACCTCGAATGCCCCACCGCCATCTCACCCGACATGGTGCCGCCGCCGCCCTGATGTTCGGCGTCCTCGCGCCGGCCGCGCCCGCCCAGGTGCGCATGCTCGGCGCGATCGGCGACAGCCTCACCGACGAGTACGCCGAGGAGTCCTACGCGTACGCCCGCAACTGGACGATGCAGCTCGTCAGCCAGCGGGCCCTGAACATGGGACCCACCGCGTCGCAAGCCTCGGGCGGCCAGCCCGGCGCCACCTGGGGCGAGCCGCGCCGCACGGGGCACTGGGCCAACTGGGCCCGCTCCGGCGCCGACTCCGCCGACGCCGTCTCCACCGGTCAGCACACCGGGGTGTCGGCCCAGGTCGGCACGGGCGGAGTGACGCACGTGGTCGTCGCCGTGGGGGCCAACGACTTCAACCCCCAGACCGGCGTGTACTTCAACATCTACTGGGGTCTGTGGTCGCAGACGCAGATCGACAACCACGTAAACGCGCGGGCCGCCAACATCGCCGCCGTCGTGCAGACCGTCCGCGCCAGCGGCGCCGGCGTCGTGCTCTGCAACGCCGTGGACTTCGGCCTCGTGCCCGCGTCGCGCGGGTTCTTCACCAACGCCTCGCGCCGCCAGCGCGTCGGCAACGCCGTGGCCCAACTGAACCTGCGGATCGAGACCATCGCCCGCGACAACCACGCCCTGCTGGTGGACCTCAACGCCTTCACCACGCGGATCATCGGCACCCACGCCGACCTGCGCCAGTTCCTCCCCATCGGGAACGTCAACATCCAACTGTTCAACCGCGACACCGCGACCAACACGAACCCGCTCGCGGGCTTCGTCGACGACGGCGCCCACCCGCACACCACGCTGCAGGGCGCGTTCTCGAACCTGATGATGTCGGCGTTCAACCTCGGATGGGGCGGCAGGCCCGGGCCGGGGGGCTCGGTCGTCCCCTTCGACCCGCTCTCCGACGCCGAGATTCTCGCCCTCGCCGGCGTCCCCTACGGCGGATCGGAGACGCTCACCGCCCAGATCGGGCCTTATTCGCAGTACCTCCGCAGCTACCTCTGCCCCGGCGACATCGACTTCGATCAGGCCGTGAACACCGCCGACCTCCTCGTCATCCTCAGCAACTTCGGACAAGGCGTGCAGCCCAACACCGGCGGCGACCTCACCTCCGACGGCGCCGTCACCACCGCCGACCTCGTCTCCTTCCTGGCGGTGTTCGGCGCGCCGTGCCCGTGAAAGCGTCACGGCGTGCAGTCGTCGCCAAACCGCCCGAGGAACGCGACCAGGTCCGCCGTGTCGATGCGCCGATCCCGGTTCAGGTCCTCCGGCAGACCGACCGGAGCGACGCCCCCGAACCGCCCGAGCAGCGACACCAGGTCCGCGGAGTTCACGGCGCCGCTGCGGTCAAAGTCTCCCACGCAGTCGAGCCGTTTGTCCGCGAAGAAGTCCCAGATGACTTCATTGGCCGAGAAGTCCCGCGACGTCAGCCCGATCACGGATTCCGGCAGGTACTGAAGGCCCCCGGGCCAGATGTGTCCGCCGTTCAGCACAACGATGCGGGCGAGACCGAAGCCGCCCGGCGAGGGCGCGAACGACTCGCGGAAGGCCGTGGTCCCGTCGGGCGCGGGGTTGGCCAGAGGCTGCGTGGTCGCCGGCCCGTTGCCGTTGACCAGGGCCCAGAACAGCACCGTCTGCTCGGAACTCAGCACCACGTCACCCGGCCCCTGCGTTCCGCCGTTGAACGGCATCAGCGGGTCGGCGGTCCCGACGATCTGCAGCACGTGCATCGGCCCGCCCACCTCGGCGTTCGTGACAAACGCCTCGGTGAGATTGTGCGCCACCGGGGCCACCGCGGCGATCCGGTCGCGCAGCTCCGCGCCCAGCACAAACGAGAACGCGGCCCCGTTCGATAGCCCCGTCGCGTAGAACCGCGCCGCATCGGCCCCGAAGTGGGCAACAAGGTCGTCCATCGCCGCCCGCACGTAGGCCAGGTCGGGCCCGGGCGGCCCGGTGACGCCGCGGTAGTCACCCCACACGCCATCCCCGGCGTCCATGTACGCCACCGCGAACCCGCGCATATCCGCCGTTCCGTTCAGGCCCGACAGCGAGCGGAAGGCTTCCGCCGTCCCCGTTCCCCCGTGGAACCCCAAGACCACGGGCACCCGGCCGGCCGGCGGCGGGTCGGGCAGGTGGAGCAAGTACCGCCGAAGCCCGACCCCCGGGACCTGCAGCGTTCGCTCCAAATCCGCCCCGCCGCACACCGGCACCGACATGACGGCGATCAGCACGGCGGCGCCCCCGGGCCGCAGTCCGCATCGGCGAGAATCCACGTTGCTCATGGTTGGACCAACGGGCGTACACCCCCCGTATTGCCCGCCGGGCCCGGGACCGATGTCGGCATCACGCCGCGGCGGTTGAATCCGCACTCAGGCATCGCGTCCGCGCCGCGGGACGCGGTCGCGGGGTGATTCACGGCCCTCGAACGCCCACGACGGTCGCCGGACGGCTCACCGCTGCAGTTGACAACGCACGCCGCGGCATTGGAGTCGTTGCTCTCCGGAGCGCGAAAGACAACATCTTGCCCGAACCACTGCCCTTCTCACGAGGGTGATTCGGTGTTCTCCCACTTCGACTCCCGATCCCCGGGCTCGTGGTGAGAGGAGCGGCGTCACCACTTCTGCCGGTTGAACCCCCGATCAGTGAAAGGACTGCCTCCGTGCCGAACGCCCGATCGATCGCTTCGGATGACCCCGGCTTGCGCTCCCGCGTCCTCTCGCAGGCGTCACGCGCCGCCCGATCCGCCGCCGTCGCGCTGGCGACGTTCGCCGGGCTGATCGTGCCCGCGGCCGCGCGCCCTGACCCGACCGCCGCGGCTACCGAAGCCGCGCCGCTCACCGAGGCCGAGGCGCTCGCCATCGGCATCGAGGCCTACCACTACTTCTACCCCATCATCTCGATGGACGTCACGCGGCGTCTGACCACCAACGTGCCCGCGGGCGCCCGGCCCGGCATGGGGCCGATGAACGCCTTCCACCACATGCGTGCGTACCCCACCGCCGATTTCCGCGAAGTGGTGCGGCCGAACTTCGACACCCTTTATTCCTCCGCCTGGCTCGATCTCACCGAGGAGCCGCAGGTCGTCTCGGCTCCCGACACCGCCGGAAGGTACTACCTCCTTCCCATGCTCGACATGTGGTCCAACGTGTTCGCTTCGCCCGGCAAGCGCACCAACGGCACCGCCGCCGGCCGCTGGGCCGTCGTGCCCCCGGGGTGGCACGGCGAAATGCCGGCGGGCGTCGGACCCATCGACGCCCCCACCCCGCACGTGTGGATTATCGGCCGCACGCAGACCAACGGCGCCTCGGACTACGAAGCCGTCCACCGCGTCCAGGACGCCCTCTCGATCACGCCGCTCTCGAAGCTCGGCCAAGTGCCCGCCGCGCCCGAGTTCAAGCCCGACCCGTCGGTCGACATGAAGACCCCGCCCCTGGTGCAGGTCAACACCATGCCGGCCGAGCGCTACTTCGCCTACGCCAGCGAGCTCATGAAGATCAACCCGCCAAACGCCACCGACTGGTCCATCCTCGCACGGATGGAGCGGGTGGGCATCCGGCGCGGCGCGGCGTTCGATCTCGGCAAAGTGCCCCCCGCGGTGCAGGCCGGCCTCCGCCGAGCGCCGGAAGCGGGTCTCAAACTCATGCAGCAGAAACTGCCCACGCTCGCCCGCGTCGTCAACGGCTGGCAGATGAACACCGACACCATGGGCGTCTACGGCAACGACTATCTCAAGCGCGCCATCGTCGCGATGGTCGGCCTCGGTGCGAACCAGCCGGAAGACGCGATCTACCCGATGTGCGTCGCCGACGCGGACGGGAAGCCCCTGCAGGGAGAGCACCGCTACGAACTGCATTTCCAGAAAGGCGAAACCCCACCCGCCGATGCGTTCTGGTCGGTGACGATGTACGACGCCGAGGGTTTCCAGGTCGCCAACGCCCTGGAGCGCTTCGCCATCGGCGACCGTGACGCGCTCAAGTACAACAACGACGGGTCGCTCACGCTCTACATCCAGCACCAGAGCCCCGGCAAGGACAAGGAGTCGAACTGGCTGCCGTCCCCTGCTTCCGGGATTCTCGGCGTGACCATGCGCATCTACGCGCCCAAGCCCGAGGCGCTGGACGGACGCTGGAACCCGCCCTCGGTTCG
>CAZDYM010000090.1:0-8697 GCA_964509325.1 uncultured Phycisphaeraceae bacterium | reverse complement strand
GGCGCGAGCGCCGCGGCGACGTTCGCGAAGCACGCCGCCCTCATCGAACTTGACCGGGCCCCGCACGCCGACGCGGGCTCGCCCGCGTCGCACGCCGCTGCGATGACGGGTCACGACTCCCGCGCCGCTCACGAGACCCACGACGGCTCGGGGCACGCGTGACGCCGCTCGGGGGCCGCGGGGTGCCCGAGCGGCTTGACGCGTTCTCATCGCTCCGGTGCCGCGGGGTTCGGCGCCGAGTGGTCCTCCGCGTGGTCCTTGGGCGGATACTCGAGCGGGTACTCGGGCCGCGGGCGGTACATCATCCCGATCCACTCCACCGCGTTGCGGAAGCGTCGATCATCCCTGGTGCGGAACGCCGGCGTCCAGCCCCGGACCTCCGGGTGGGGCACGATGGCGTCATCACGCGGCAGGCCCATCTGCAGCAGCACGCTCCGCTCGGGCTCGTTCCAGTCGATCAACCGGCGCTGGTCCATCGTCCGGAACCGGTCCAGGATGAGGAAGTTCGTGTACACGCTCCGGTCGGCGTTGGGTCGGCGGTTGGTCAGCAGCAGCCGCCCCGCGGCGCTGCCCCCGTGGCACTGCGTCGTGGCGCAGTTGTTGATCAGCCACGCCGAATGCACCTGATCGCGGAACTTCTTCATCGAAGCCGGGTTGTCCAACACCTGCACCTCGCCGTACAGATCCCGGGCCCGCACGCGGAACATCGTTTCCAGGATCCGCTCGGGCGGCAGCAGGCGGAACGCTTCCTTCGCCTCCCGCGTCGAGGGGATCAGCGGGTGGTCGGCGTAACGCACCAGCAGTCTGTCCACCGTCTCACGCGGGATGTTGATCCGCGGGGGGTTCTTCAGGTCCACCTCGTAGACCTTCATCAGCCCCACCTGCGCGTCGGTCAGAAGGGGGAACTCGTCCACCCGAGGCCGGCGCGGCGCTCCGCGCGGCGGCGCGTCGGTCCCCGAGTCCTCTCCCGCGCCTTCCTGCCCGTCCTTGCTCCCGTCGCTGCTCTCTTCCCCTCCCGTCGGCGGCGCCCCTTGTCGTTCGCGCAGCAGCACCAGCATCGCCAGTTCGCGGCGCAGTTCCTCCGCCTCCGCGTTCGCGGGGTCGATCCTCAGCACCGCCTCCGCCTCGGCGAGGCCCTCCTCGAACAACCGCTGGTCGCGGGCCCAGATCGCCAGGTCGATGCGGCGCTCGACGTCGCTGTCCTTCAGCCCCGCCTTCAGCGCCCGGAACCTGGCCTTGGGCGTCTCTTGAACGACCACCTGCGCGAGCGTGCGTCGATCGAAGGGCGACTCGACATTCGAGACCTTGACGATGACGAACCGCGGCTCCGAGCGGAGGAACTCGCCCTCGACCCGGGTGCCGTCAAGGAACACCAGCAGCACCCGGTCGCCGGGCGCGGGCTCCGACCTGCGATCCGCTTGCGGCTGCGCGGACGGCTCGACGGCCGGTGATTCCGGAGCGGCCCCATCCTGGGCGGCCACGGTCGTGCCCGATGTCGACCCGAGCAGAGCGATCAACCACAACGTTCTGGGAGCAAGGTTCCGCATGCGGCACCCGGATCAGAGGCGAGATCGACGCGAAAGGCGAACGCCGCCCGGGAACGATTCGGGACGTTTCACGGACACCTCAAACAGGCCGGAGGGGGACGACACGCCGTGCGAGAACTGCCGGCGTGGGATGCCCCGGGCTCGACCTGGTTCCCTAAAGGTAACTTCTCGAATACCAATCATGATCCGAACATGCAGCCTCCCGCGAGCCCTTTTCAGCAAGATTCTCCATTTTTACACGGCGTGTGACGCGTCGGTAAGCCGTTGACTGACTGATGTTTACAGCCACAGGCTGAGGGTGTCTCGGACGCTCCAGCAGAATTTTGGCGAAATTTCCCGACCCTGCACTTGAATCATGCTATACTTTCGGTGACGTGTTTCTTCCCTCCTACCCACCGTACTTCCCCCGGTATGGTGGGTTTTTCTTTCCGGGCCTTGAGAACTGAGCGACGGGCGCGGCCGATCCTCGCGTGGTGGCGGTGTTGTGGCGCGCCCCGGACGGCCCCACGAGGTTGTTGATTGGCGCCCGAGCCGCAGCCAGGTCTCACGGCTTGCCCTGCACCACGACGAGCCCGACGAGTTCGCTCTCGAGTTCAATCTGAGCCAGGACGATGGTGTCGGGGCGCTCGGTGGCGAAGAAGCCGCCCGCCCGGAACGACTCGCCGTACTCGTTCTTGAACGTCGAGAGGTCGAGGTTGAGGGTGCGACCCACGTCGAGGGCGGGGATTGGTCTGCCGTACTGACCGTTGAGCCAGAGGGTGCTCTCGGGCAATGGGCGGGCGCTGGTGTTGACGATGGTGATGGACGCCTCCTCGCGTCGGACCTGCGCGTCCACCACGGCGTTCTGTGCTTTCTCCGCTGGGTACGCGGGCCCGGCCCCGAAGCGGGCGCCGCCGGAGCACCCGGACAGGATCGCGGCGAGGGCGCCGGTGAGGGCCCCGGCGAAGGCGGGGTGCGAGGGGCGGAACCCGATGGCGTTTTTCCGAGCGGTCATGGCGTGAGAATAATCCCGTGTGAGCGGATGCGAAAGCGCCAGCAAGAACGCGACGCCTCCATCGTCGGCGCTGGCGCCGGGGGCGGAGTGGATCGACCCCGCCGCGGTCGCGCGGCGGACGCGGATCGACCCGCGCATCCCCGCGCTGGTTCCGGGGTTTGATGCTCCGTTCTTTCAGGCGGGGCTGGCGGGCTACTCCGACGCCGCCATGCGGCTGATCGCTCGGCGGCACGGGTGCCCGTACTGCGTCACCGAGGCGCTGCTCGACCGCACGCTGCTGGCGGGCGGGCGTGGGTTCGCCAAGGCCGACCTGGGGGAACTGGAGGACAATCTGCCCGGCGGGGCGGAGGATCACCCCCTGGCGGGTCAGATCATGGGGTCGACGCCCGACGAGATGGCCGCCGCCGCCGTGAAGATGGTCGAGCAGGGCGCGCGGCACGACCGTGAGTACAAGGCGATGGCGTGGGGGGTGTGGAATCCGGCGTCGCTGCCGGGGAGCGGCGCGGCACGCGGTGGGGCGGGCGCGGCGCTCCGGGCCATCGAGCCCCCGACCCCGGCGCCCGGCGCATCGCGTGCGGCGCCGGGCACGTTCGCGACCATCGACGTGAACCTCGCCTGCCCCGTGAAGAAGATCAAGAGCAAGGCCCGCGGGGGGCACTGGCTCCGCGAGCCCGAAGGCGCCATCGAGATTCTCCGCGCGGTGCGTGACGCCGTGCCGGCCCACATCCCTTGCACCGTCAAACTGCGGCGCAGCTTCGACGACACGCCGGAGATGGCGGCGGCGTTCGAGCGGATCTTCGACTCCGCGTATCAGATCGGGTACGCCTGGGCCACGGTGCACGCCCGCACGGTCGAGCAGAAGTACGTGGGCCCTTCGCGGTGGGACATCTTGAAGGGCCTGTGCGCGAGGTATCCGGAGCGGATCGTCTTCGGCTCGGGCGACGTGTGGACCGTCCACGACATCTTCCGCATGCTGGCGTACACCGGGGTGAGGGCGGTCAGCGTCGCGCGGGGGTGCATCGGCAACCCGTGGGTGTTCCGCCAGGCCCGCCAGATGATGGCCGGCCTCCCCCCCACCGCCCCGACGCTGAGCGAGCAGCGCGACGTGCTCGAACAGCACTTCGCGCTCTCCGCGGCGCTGCACGGCGAAGAGGCCGCCGGACGGATGATGCGGAAGTTCGGCGTCCGCTTCGCGGCCCACCACCCCGAGCCCGACACGGTGCGGGCGGCGTTCATCCGCTGCGAGCGCACCGACGACTGGCAGGGGGTGCTCAGGGACCACTACACGCCGGCGGCCGAACCGCGGATCTAGGGATCGATTCCCTTGACCGCTCGGCGGCATCGTGTGTCCTTGCGGTGCCCGTGAAGAAGACTCGGACGCTCACACCGGCTTGGCCGGGGGCAGGTCCAGCGCTCTCACCATCATGCCGTGGGCGTCGGGCAGCGACGCCCAGCCCTTGGTCATCTCCGCGCCGGGTCCCAGGGCCGTGAACTCCACCGGGTCGCTGGTGTGGTTCGGGCTCAGGAACGCGATCGAGGTGTGGTTGGCCAGCACGGCGCCCAGGGGCCCGTACTGAGCGCCGGCCAGCGCGAACCCGTCCACCGACGCGCCCCGCTTCCAGCGCGTGAGCACGTCGAGTTCGGCGCGAGAAAGCGTGAGCCCGGTGGCCTGCTTGATCGCTTCGTGCAGCGGCTCGGGGTCGAACGCCTCGGCGCCCTGCGCGGCCGCCCACGCGGCACCGTCCTCGCTGGGCTCGGGCGCCGCCAGGGTCTGCTTCCCGCCGGTGGCCTGCTGGAGGGCCGCGTCGATCCACTCGAACGAGTGCTTGAACTCGAGGGCCCGGAGCAGCCCCTTGACGCCCCTTGGGCCGTACTCGGTGAGGCCCGGGTTCGCGGTGGCGTGGTCCGCCGTCACGATCAGCAGCGTGTCGTCGCGGTCCTTCAGCCAGTCCAGCGCGGCGCCGACGGCCTCGTCGAAGGCGATCATGTCGAAGATGAGGCTGGCGGCGCAGTTGTGGTGCCCGCCGTGGTCGATCCGGCCGCCCTCGACCTGCAGGACGAAACCTCTCTCGGCCCCGGCCCGGTCGAGCCGTCGCAGCGCCGCCGAGGTCATCTCCGCGAGCGAAGGGATCGGCATGCGGAGGGTGGCGCGGTCGACCTCGAAGGGGATGTGGCCGCGGGAGAAGGTCGCCAGCAGGGGCCCGGCCGACATCTCGCCCGCGGCGAACGCGTCAAAGCCGGTCCGATCCACCACGTGCTGGTACCCGGGGTGCTTGTTCATCAGCGCCGGCGGGAAGTGCTTGAGGCCCCCGCCCATGATGAGGTCGACGCCCCGTTCGAGCATCTGCGCCGCGAGGCGGTCCTCGTCGTCGCGGTGGGTCGGGATGTTGCACACGAAGCCCGCCGGGGTGGCGTGCGTGACGCGGGTGGTGGTCACCAGGCCGGCAACCTTGCCGGCCTGCTTGGCGTGCATGAAGATCGGCGTCGGGAACCTGCCGTCGGGCGTCATCCCGATCCGCCCGTTGTCGACCAGTTCCCCGATGCTCCAGGCGGTGCTGGCGGCGGCGGAATCGGTCACGAGGCCGCTGGCGGAGCGCGTGTCGACCAGCCCGCGCCGAACACCCTCCCGCCCCATCAGGTTCACCCAGTGCAGGCGGCGGTTGTCGCGCACCTGGACGGCGGCGTCGCCCAAGCCCAGGGCGCCGAAACTCATCCCGTCGGCGACCATGAACACCAGGTTCTTCGCGGGCCGCGCGGGCCGCGGCGCCGGCGTGGGGACGTCCGCGGCGCGAGCAGGGGGCGGCCCGAGGGCCCAAGGCAGGGCCGCCGCCGCCGTCACCGAGCCGAGGAACTCGCGCCGATCAAGTGCCATGCACGCCGCCTTGTCTTCTCCGACTCAGCAGGGGGAGCGGAGCGGGACCACCCGCACTAGAAACGATACGACAGCCGGGCCCCGATGTACGCCGCCGGGTCTGTTTCGATTTCGTCAAGTCTGCGGTCGTTGTCGCGGAGCTCGTACTCCTGCCACACGACGGCGCCGCCCTCGAGGGAGAGCGTCAGCCCGGCGAGAGGGCGCCACTCGAACCCCACGCCCACCGGAACGCGGGTGTCGTTCAGGACCCCGCCCCGCCCGCCGTCGGCGCGGGCCGCGTCGTCATCGAGGCGGTACTGGTGGAACTCCCCGCCGCCGCGGAGGTACACGCTCCATTGGTCGTTCAGTTCCGCGGCGAGTTTGAGCCCCACGCCGGTGGTCGAGAGCGAGACGGTCTCGCTGATCTGCCAGTTGAGGACCACGAGCGGGAGAAACGCGGCGTTGTCCTCCAGCCGCGTGATGAACCCTCCGCCCAGCGCCAGGCTGAAGGTGTCGCTGAACTTGTACCCGATGCCGCCCGCGGCGGTGCCGAAGACCGCGTCGCCGACGTCCGCGTCATCGGCCCAGCCCGCGGCGATCGAGCCGCGCCCGACCACGAACCACCGCTCATCGACGGAGTAGACCGCGAGGAGGGTCACGCCGGTCTCGAACGCGTCGTCGAGCGGCGCGTCGGTCAAGCCGCCCGCGTTGAAGTCCTCGAAGTCGTAGTTCGCCACCCCGCCGAACAGGCCGATGCTCAGGCGGAGTTTGTCCCCGACGGGGCCGGAAAAGTCCGCCGAGAAGTCGGTGCGGATGATCGAGACCTCCCCGGCGTCGTCGTCCATGTCCGCCCGGAAGGTGAAGGTGGGCTCGGTGCCGAGGGTGAAGTTCCACTGATCCTGCGCCCCGGGCGAGGGGCGCTCGGACGGGGCATCGCTCTGGGCCGACACGAGTGAAGCGGAGGAGACGGCGACGAGAGCGGCGAGGCAACGCGGAAGGGTCATGGTGGCTCCGGCATGGAGGGGGAGGCGGGCGGTCGCGACTTGAGCGGGGACAATACCCGCCCCGGCACCCGCCGTCACACGCGGCTACGCCACGCGAACAGCAGCCACTCGGCGCACAGCAGCGCCAACGCCGCCAGGACGAACCACCGCCAGACCTCCACCGCGCCGAGCGATTCCCCCGTCGCCGCCTCCGCGCTCTGGCCCGCGAGGTCCACCCGGTCGCGTGTCCGGGCCTCGCTTTCCAAGGGGTCAAGCAGGTTCACCGGGACTGGAATGGTTTCATTTCCCATCGCAACCCGGTAGAGGCCGGCTCTCGGCAGCACCCCCACCATCACCGCGCCGTCCCCGCCGAGGGTCGCGTCCGAGCGCCAGGCGTGAGGCCCGCTCACGCCGAAGGCCACGGAGCCCGCGTCCGAGGCGAGGCCCGGCGGCGCCGTGAGCGTCACGACGTCCGAGGTGCGCCACCACCGCGCCGCGTTCTCTTCGCCGCGGAGCGTCAGATGGTCCACCGCGTTGGCCATGAATGTGGGGAACGACACGTCCTTGGACCATGTGCTGAGCGCGAGGTCCACCGCGGCGATCAGCCGGCGCACCCCGCCGCTCTCCAGCAGGACCACCGCCGGCCCGCGCCGCGCCCACGCCAGCGTGGTGACGAGGGTGCCCGCGGGCAGCTGCCCCGTGACGACCTCGCCCACCGAGTCCAGCGCCACGTCCGCCAGCGACACGAACCGCATGACCGGGTGCGAGCGGTCCCACTGCGAGAAGCCTCCCGGCGACGGCTCGCCTTCGCTCACCCGGAGGCCCTCGATCGGGAGCCCCGCGCCGAAGCTGATGCTGGGCACGCCCGCCGGGAGCGCCGCGGGTCGCACGCGGTCGAAGACCACAAGATCGGGTTGATCGCCGTCGACCTGGGGCAGGACGCCCCGCCCGCTCTCACGCTCGTAGGTAGAGGCCGAGACCACGCGGAACCCCGCCGGCTGGAGCGTTTCGAGCGCCGTCAGGAGGTTTTCTTCCGCGCCGGTCGGCGCGCCGTCCGCGGGGCGCACCAGCAGCACGCGCGGCGGGCGTGCGGGCGTCACCACCAGGGAAGCCTGGTTATCACATTCCAGCGCGTCCTTCCGGGCCAGGGCCACCATGACCATGCCGCCGAGCACCGAGCGGACTTCAAACGTGCGGGACGCCTCGGCGGGCGCTCCCGGGGTCGAGGCGGCCAGCTCGAGCACCGCCGACCCGGCGCTCGCCCCGTCGAAACTGCACGTCAGCCCGACGCTGAGGGCCTCGGGCACGGTGGACTGCACGCGGGCGAACACGCGGATGAGCGCCGGGTCCTGGAAATCGCGGCGTGCACTGAGCGCCACGACGCCGACGTTCCCCGGCTCCTCCCCGGGCGCCGGGCCGACGCGCACCAGCCGGACGCCCAGCGTGCCCAGCCCCGTCAGCGTCGAGCCCGGCGTGAGGGAAACCGCCCCGTCGGACACGAGCACGACCGCGGGCTTCTCCGACGGCCCGCCGCTGCTCTCCTCGCTCCCGGGCCGCGCGAACGCCAGGGCCATGCGGAGCGCCTCGGACAGGTCCGCGCCCTGGTCGGTCTGCTGGATGGCGTCCACGGCTTTCCGGAGCGCGCCGGCATCGCGCGTGAAGTTCGCCACGACCACGGGGCGGGCCGCCATGCTCACGACCATCGCCTGAGCCCCACCGGAGACCGCACCCGACAACCCCCCGCCGGCGGCGTCGAGACCATCGATGATCCGCCGGGCTTCGCGCTTGGCGGCGTCGAGGCGGGAAACCGGCGGCAGCCCCGGCTTCTCCGGCGGCGCGTCGACCGCGCCCATCGACGCCGAGTGATCGATGATCAGAACCACCCGGCCCGACGCGAGCGAGCCCTTCTGCAGCGCGGGGCGCGCCGCCGCGGCGCACAGCAGCGCGGCGATGAGCAGGTGCAGCAGCAGCAGCCAACTCGGGCGGATCATCCGGAACGGCGCGTTGACCTGGAGATCATCCGCGGAAGCCTGCCAGAAGCGGATGGTGCTGACCCGCACCGGGCGTCGCCGCAGTTTCAGGAAGTAGAACAGCAGCACCGCCGGCACCACCAGCGACGCCGCCACGATGCCGACCATCGGGGTCAGGAAGGTCAACGCGCCGTGCTCCCGCGGGTGACGCCGATCATGGCGGTCACGATAGCGGCGTGTTCACCGTCGCGGCGTCGGCGCGCCCCGCGGACTCGCCCCCGCCCCGGTCCGCCCCGCCGCGAGGTCGAGATCCTCTCCCCATCGGATCGCCCGCAGCAGCGCCCGCGCCGTG
>CAZDYM010000089.1:0-8729 GCA_964509325.1 uncultured Phycisphaeraceae bacterium | reverse complement strand
GGAGCCGGGGAGCCCGCTCGGATCCGACCGCCGACGTCCCTCAGCGGCCGCCTCCGGGTCCATCAGCGCGATCAGATGCTGGTGCACGATCCCGATCATCTGCTGGCCGGGGTCGAGCGACTTCAGCACCTTCTGCCCCAGCGCGCTCCGCGTCACGTCCGCGCAGAACTCGTCCACGATCTCCGTGTTCACGTCGGCGTCGAGCAGCGCCGTGCGCACCTGCGTCATCGCGTCTCGGACGTTCGTTTCGGAGATCTCGCTCTTGCCCGCGAGGGATCGGAGCGCGTTGGAGAAGCCTTCAGAGAGTCGTTCAAACATGGGACGGATGGTAGGGGACTTGCGGGGTTCCGGGGCTCGGGCTGCGTGGTGAGGACTCGGAGTTTGACGGAACCGAAAGCCCCGGCACGGCCGAACGGAGCGCCGAGTCGGTTCCACAGCCGCGGGCATCCCCGCCCCCTCCCCGTGGAGCCCACGCCCCAAACCCGAGCCCCGAGCCCTGCCCACCCCCCCGCTCACGCCGGCGTATGCCGAACAATCGCCCCCCCGATCATGAAGATCACGTCCTCGGCGATCTGCGACGCCGTGTCCCCGATCCGCTCGATGGTCCGCGCCGCCAGCAGCAGGTCGATGATCGTCTGCACCTGGTCCACGTGCGACGGGATCTCGCGGATCACCCAGGCGTACAACTCGCGGTTCTTGGCGTCGATGGCGGGGTCCGAACGCCGCACCTGCTTGGCCAGTTCGACGTCCTGCTGGCTCAGGGACAGCATCGTGTCCGCCACCATCCGGCGCGTGAACTCGACCATCTCGCGCAGCTCGTCGGGCACGGCGACGGGCGGCTTCTCAGCGATCTTCATCGCCCGCTTGGCGACGCTGCGGGCCAGATCGGCCATCCGCTCCAGCGCGCTGTTGATCCGCATCGCCGCCAGCACGAACCGCAGGTCCGACGCCATCGGCTGGTACAGCGCCAGCACCCGGAGGCACGCGGCCTCGATGTCGACCTCCATCTGGTCGATCTCGTCGTCGCTCACGCGCACGTGCTCGGCCAGACGGTAGTCGCGGTCCAGGAGAGACTGGCACGCCTCGGTCACGCGCGACTCGGTCCGTGCCGACATCGTCAGCAGCTCGCGCTTCAGCCGCACCAACTCGAGTTCCATTTCATGCGACACGGTCGGCCTCCTGCTCCAGCCCCCGCCGCCAGTTCCACCGAGCACAGCATACGCGCGGCACCACCGTCCCGAACGCCGCGCCGCGGCTTTCACTCACACAACTCCCCGGCACGCCCCCGTCGCCCCCCCTTCTCGCCTCCCCCGGCGCCTCCCCCGGCGCCTCCCCGCACCCCCCCCCACTCACATCAGACAGTTTTTCCACAACGCCCCGCGAAGGCCGTATCAGCCGAAGCGGCCGGTGACGTAGTCCTCGGTTTGGCGCTGCTGGGGGTGGGTGAACAGCGCCAGGGTGTTGCCCGCTTCGACGAGACGCCCCTCGAAGAAGAACGCCGTGCGGTCGGACACCCGTGCCGCCTGCTGCATGTTGTGGGTGACGATGACGATCGTGTAGTGCTTGCGGAGTTCGCGGATCAGGTCCTCGATCCGGGCCGTGCTCTTGGGGTCGAGCGCCGAGGCGGGTTCGTCCATCAGCAGCACCTCGGGGTTCACGGCGATGGCCCGGGCGATGCACAGCCGCTGCTGCTGACCGCCGGAAAGGCCCAGCGCGCTCTTGTTCAGCCGGTCCTTCACCTCGTCCCACAGCGCCGCGGCCCTGAGGCTCCGCTCGACCAAAGCGTCCAGATCGGACCGGGCCATCGAGAGGTGCAGCCTGGGCCCGAAGGCCACGTTGTCGTAGATGCTCTTGGGGAACGGGTTGGGCTTCTGAAAGACCATGCCCACCCGCCGGCGCAGGTCGACCACGTCCACGCGCTTCGAGAGCAGGTCGTCCCCGTGAAGGTCCAGGGTGCCCTCGCACCGCGCCCCCGGGACGAGGTCGTTCATGCGGTTGATCCAGCGGAGCAGCGTGGACTTGCCGCAACCCGAGGGGCCGATGAACGCGGTGACGCGGTTCAGGGGGAGATCGAGGTTGATGTCGCGGAGGGCCTGGAAGTCCCCGTACCAGGCGTTCAGGTTCGCGATCCGCAGGGCGACGCCGGTCTCGGACTCGACGCCGCGCGCCTCGGCGGCGCGCCGGGCCACGCCGGCCAGGGGGTTCCCGCCGGGCATCGAAGCGGGCGGGGAATCGCTCAACATCGACGGGCCCATGGGTTCGGTCATCGCGTGGGCGCTCATGCCTGCAGCCCCCTTTGCATCCGCTGGCGGATCAGCACCGCCGCCAGGTTGAAACAGCACAGCACCGCTATGAGCACGATGATGCCCGACGCGGCGACTTTCCTGAACTCTTCCTGCGGCATGTTGGCCCAACTGTAGATCTGCAGCGGCATCGCCGAGAACGGGCTCATCAGATTGCCCGGCGTGCTCATCAGGAACACCACCCCGCTGACCACCAGGATGGGGGCCGCCTCGCCGATCGCCCGGCTCATCGCCAGGATCGAACCGGTCATGATCCCGGGGATCGCCGCCGGCAGCGTCATCCCCGCGATCATCTGCCACCGCGTCGCGCCCAGCGCCAGGGCCCCCTCGCGCAGCGAATCCGGAACGGCCCGCAGCGCCTCCCGCGTCGCCACGATCACGATCGGCAGCACCACCAGCATCAGCGTCAGGCCCGCCGCCAGCACCCCGCTCCCGAAGGGGATGTGGAAGTACCACGGCCGGTCCCGCCCCCCCACCTCGATCATCGCCTGCCCCGCGTGCGAAGCGATCCGCTCCCGAGGCACCGCCACCACCCCCCGCTCGGGCCCGAGGAACACCTTGATCGACTCGGCGTCGCTCCCGCGCAGACGCCCCTCCACCACCGTGCCGTCCTTCAGCGTGAACACGTGCGTGCGGATGTACGAGGCGTCCCGAGCGGCGATCTCCCCCGCCGCCGCCACCTGCTCGCCCGTCTTGAAGTCATCGATCACGACGGACGATTCGTCCTCCCCCGTCACCGAGCCCACCAGCACCGTGCCGTTCCTCAGCGTGAGGGTGGTGATGTCGTCGTAGTTCGAGAGGTTCGCCGGCCCGAACAGCCCGAACATCCGCGCGAACGCCGTGAGCCCGATGATCCCGTACACCACGCTGGGCACGCCCGCGAGGTTGGTGATGTTGAGCTGCACGAACTCGTGAATCCGGCGCGTGACGCGCCCCCGGGGCGCGTACTCCTCCAGGAGCACCGCCGTCCCGACGCCCAGCGGGACCGCCACCACCGCGCAGACCACGCACACCCACACGCTGCCCCACAGCGCGGCCTTGATCCCCGCCTTGTCCGCGAACCGCGACGGGTACGAGTTCATGAACTCCCACGACAGCCCGGGCCACCCCTTCGCGATGATCGAGACCAGCAGGATCGCCAGGATCAGGCTCGCCACCGACGTCACCGCCAGACACACCGTCAGGAACGCACGGTCAAAGAACCGGCGCCGCGACGCCGGCTTCACCCGCGCACGCCCCGGCGCGACGCTCTCCCCCGGCGGGGGCCGAGTTCCAACCGGAAGAGCGCTCATTCGTACGCCTCCCGGTACCGCTTCATGATGAGGTGACCCAACGCCGTCAGCACGAACGTAAACACGAACAGCAGCGCCGCCACCGCGTAGCACGACAGATACTCGACGCCGCCCGCCGGCGCGTCACCCAGGAAGATCTGCACCATGTACCCCGTCATGGTCTGCATCTGCTGGCGCGGGTCGAGCGTCAGGTTCGGCAGGCTCCCCGCCGCGAGCGCCACGATCATCGTCTCCCCCACCGCGCGGGCCAGCGCCAGCAGGAACGCCGCCACGATCCCCGACAGCGCCGCCGGAACCACCACCTTCACCGAAACGTCCAGCCGCGTCCCCCCCACCGCGTACGCCCCCTCGCGCAGGCTCCGCGGCACCGCCCGCAGCGCGTCCTCGCTCAGCGAGCACACGATCGGCAGGCACATGATCCCCACCGCGATCCCCGCGCTCATCGCGTTGTAGACATCGAAACTCCCCAGCTTCTGCAGCGTCGGCGTGATCACCACCAGCGCGAAGTACCCGTACACCACCGTCGGCACGCCCGCCAGGAGCTCCAGCACCGGCTTCAGCACCGCACGAACCTTCGGCCGGGCGTACTCGGACAGGTAGACCGCCGTCAGCAGCCCGATCGGGATCGCCACGCACGCCGCGATGAGGCTGATCAGGAACGTGCCCGAGACCAGCGGCCACACGCCGAACTTCTTCTCACCCCCGAGCAGCGGGCTCCACGTCGTCCCGAGGAAAAACCCCGGCACGCTCACCTCGGGGTGCTGGAAGAACCTGATCGCCTCGGACGCCAGCACGAACACGATCGCCAGCGTGACCACCAGGCTGAACAGCCCGCACCCCGCCAGCGACGTCCCCACCAGCTTCTCCCGAGCCCCACGCCACAGCCTCGAACGAGGACGACCCGCCGGACGCGCCCCATCGCCGAGCGGCGAACCGTCGGAACTCATCGCGGGGAGATTCGAGGGTGCGAGGGGCACGGGGGGCACGGTCTGTTCGATCCCGGTCAGGGCAAGGCGGCGGGTCCGACAGTATCACAAGTCCATCAAGTCCACCGACGCCGCGGGCTCGGAAACCCGCGGCCGCCGCCCTCGCGCCCGGGACACCCGCCGCGGACACCGGGTGAACCAACGAAAGGGGGCGAGCCCGCTTCGGCCCGCCCCCCACGGATCATCACGGATCAGTACCCGAGGATCTCCTCGAGCGGCGCGTGCTTGTGGCCGCCCGAGGCATCCAGGAACTTCGTCCCGGTGGCCCGGGACTCCCAGATCGCCCGGACCTTCTTGGTCAGCCCGTCGGGCAGCTTGACATACCCGACCTGCTCGGCCAGCGCCCCCATGTTCTCGATGTAGAAGTTCACGAACGCCTTCACCGCCGGCTTCTCCGCCGACTTGCGGTTCACGTAGATGAACAGCGGGCGGCTGAACGGGGCGTACTGGCCCTTCTCCACGGTGTCGTGCGAGGGCGCCACCGGGCCCTTGCCGGCGTCCACCGCCAGCACGCCCAGCTTGTCCTTGTTCTCGATGTAGTACGCGAACCCGAAGAAGCCCAGCGCGTCCACGTCGCCCTGCACGCCGCGGACCAGCACATTGTCGTCCTCCGACACGCTCATGTCCGCGCGGATCGCGCCCTGCTTGCCGGCGACCACTTCCTTGAAGTAGTCGAAGGTGCCGGAATCGGTGCCCGGGCTGTACAGCTTGATCGGGCGGTCGGGCCAGGTCGGGCGGATGTCCTTCCAGGTCTTCACGGTCGAGCCCTCGAGATAGATCTTCTTGATCTCGTCGAGGGTGATGTCCTTGGCCCAGTCGTTCTTGGGGTTGATCACGAACGACAGACCGTCGAACGCGATCGGAAGTTCGATGAACTCGATCCCGTTGCTGTTGGCCTTCTCGAGCTCGTCCTTGTTGATGGGACGCGACGCGTCGGCGATGTCGATCTCGCCCGCCACCGCCTTCTTGAACCCGCCGCCGGTCCCGGAGATGCCCACCGCCACGTCCACGCCCGGCTCGGCCCTCTTGAACTCCTCGGCGACCGCCATCGAGATCGGCGCCACCGTCGACGAGCCGTCCACCTTTACCGAGCCCTTCACCGAGCCGGCCAGCGCCACCGCCGAGGTCAGCCCGAGGGCGGCCAGCGCGGAGACCGAGAGCATCGAACGATTCCAGTTCTTCATCGCACGTTCCTTATGGTGATCGACCGCGAGGGCGGCCGGTCCGAGCCGGCCGAGCACCGGCGCGGAAACGAGCCGCGGGGACCCTCGCCGCTCAAGTGTCCGCGCGCCGACCGTTTTCGGCAACGCCCCAGCCGACCAACCACCACCCGCACGCGGCCAAAACGACCCGAAACCGAGGTCTTTTCACCTGTGGCGCGGAGTGTGAAAAGTGTGTGAATTTTGCCGCCGATGCGTCCCGGGCGCGCCCCAAGCCCCTCCCGCCCACTCCCCGTTCCCGCCAACCCCCGCCAACCCGCGCCGGTCCCTCCGGCCCCCGCCGGCTCCGGCCCGCCTCAGCCCGCCGGCAGCCTCAGCCGGAACGTGCTGCCCCGCCCCAGGGTGCTCTCGACGCTCACCTTCCCCCCGTGCGCCAGCGCGATGTGCTTCACAATCGACAGCCCTAGGCCCGTCCCGCCCTGGTCGCGGCTGCGGGCCTTGTCCACCCGGTAGAAGCGCTCGAAGACGCGGGGAAGATGCTCCGCCGCGATCCCCGGCCCCTCGTCGATGACCGCCATCTCCACCCCCGGCTTCCCGTCGGGCAGTTCGCACGCCCCGCACCGGATCACGACCCGCTTGCCCGCCGGGCTGTACCGGATCGCGTTCGAAACCAGGTTCTGCAGCGCCTGCTCGATCAGCCGCCCGCTCACCAGCGCCCGCAGGCTCTCGTCGCCCTCGACGACGATCGCAGTCTTCTTCTCCGCGCGCTCGCGCTCCACCACCTCCAGCACCGGGCGGATGATCTCCCCCAGCGGCGTCGGCGCCTTCGCGATGTTCTCCGACGTGTCAGGGCGTTCCAGGTTCGTCAGCGCCAGCATGTCATCCACGATGTGGCTGAGCCGCGCCGCGTTCCGCTGCACCACCCTGAGAAACTCGCGGGCGCTCTCCGGGTCGTTCACCCCGCTCTCCACCAGCGTGTCCACGTACCCGCGGATGTTCGTGATCGGCGTCCGCAGTTCGTGCGACACGTTCGCCGCGAAGTCCGTCCGCACCGCCTCCAGCCGGCGCAGCCGCGTCACGTCCGTCAGGAACACGAGCACCCCCTCCACCCGTCCCTGCGCGTCCAGCAGCGGACGGCTCGAGGCCCGCACGCTGAACCCGATCCGACCGCCCTCTCTCACCGGCTGGGCCAGTTGGAACTCCTCCGACAGCGACCCGCCCGCCGCCAGCGCCTCGCTCACATACCGGTTCAGCGCGTCGTACCGCGCCACCTCCTGCAGCAGGGCCCCGCGGGTCCCGTCGGACGATCGGGCCGTGATGCCCAGCATCCGCTCCGCGGCCCGGTTCAGGTTGATGATGCGCTGCTCCTTGTCCAGCGCGAGCACGCCCCCCTCCACCGCGTCCATCAGCGCGTCCTGCTCGTGGCGCACTTCTCTCAGTCCGTCGGCCAGGCGGCGCTGCTGCGTGCTGGCGCTGTGCAGCTCCCCCGTCAGCCGGGCAAACTCGAGCACCCTCGGCTCGTCGCCCCGCGGCACGGTTTCTCCCCGCGCCAGCGCCGCCGCCGTGTCACCGGCCCGGTCCACGAGGCTCGCCACGTACCGCGCCGCCGCCAGCCCGCCCAAGACCATCCCCGTCAGTGTCCACACCCACGCCCACACCCCGTTCCAGGGCAGGCCCGCCACGATCGCCGCACCCCGCGCCACCACCCCCACGCCGACCACCACCAAGGCGTACAAGCCCATCAACGAGATCGGCGCGCCCGAACGCATGAGCGGGAGAATACCCCGTCAAACCGCCCCCGCCCGCCGGCACCCCGCGCCGCCCAATCCCCCCCGCCCCCCCGGGCCTCCTGGCCCCTGGGCCCCCGGCTCCGCTCAGCGCAGGTTCGCCGGACGCTGGTCGCTCAGCCGGTACCCCACGCCGCGCACCGTTTCGACAATGTCGCCCATGCCACCGAGCTTCTGCCGAAGCGCCGCGATGTGAACATCGATCGCCCGGCTCGACAGCACCGCGTCCTCGCCCCGCACCGCCGCCACCATCTGGTCCCGCGTGCGGACAAACCCGGGGCGCGACGCCAGGAACGCCAGCAGTTTGTACTGGGTCAGCGTGAGATCGACGTCCATCCCCCCGACTTTCACCGCGTGACGCGCCGGGTCGATCACCAGGTCCCCGCCCAAGAGCGTGATCTGCCCCGAGGGCTCCGCCTCATGACGCCGCAGCACCGCCCGCACCCGCGCCACCAGCACCTTGGGGCTGAACGGCTTGGTGATGTAGTCCTCCGCCCCCAGTTCCAGCCCGACCACCACGTCGGACTCCTCTCCCTTGGCGGTCACCATGATGATCGGGATATCCCGCGTCGCCGGGCTCCGCTTCAGCCGTCGGCACACGTCGAACCCGTCCAGGTCCGGCAGCATGATGTCCAGCAGAATGGCCTGCGGCGGGTCCTTGTCGATGGACGCCAGCGCCGCCGTCCCGGACGCCGCCACCCGCGTGGCAAAGCCTTCCTTGTCCAGGTGAAAGCGCACCAAGTTCGCGATGTCCGCGTCGTCCTCGACGATCAGCACAGGCACCCGAGCCATTCAGCCGCTCCTCCTTCGTCCGATGAACCATCCCCGTGGCACGCGCCGCACGCGGGCGGGGGAGAGAGTGATGACGGCTCATCGTAAACCGCGCGGCGCCGATCTCCACGCCGCGCTCCCGGCGACACCCCCGCCCGTTCCGCCCAAACCGCCCAAAACCCCGGAAAATCCAGTGGCTGGCGCGACTGTCAAGAAACCGTGAATTTCACGCGCCGACGCCGGACTCCCCCGGTCGGCGCGCCGAAACCGGCGGCCCGAAAATCTCGCTGAGGATGACCGCGCGCCGGATCTCCGCCGGGCTCGGGCGGCCCCCGTCGGACCGGCCCAGCAGCGCGGCCAGCCCGATCGGCACCGCCCGACGCGCGACCCCTGGCACCGCGCCCGAATCGGACCCCGGTTTCGGCTCATC
>CAZDYM010000088.1:3611-8757 GCA_964509325.1 uncultured Phycisphaeraceae bacterium | reverse complement strand
GGGGGGGGGGGGGGGGGGGGGGAGGGGGGGGGCCGAGGTCGGGGGATGAGGACGGGGGCTGAGGACGGGGGGTGAGGGCTGAGGCGGGGGGGGAGCGGTGGGGGGGGCGAGGATGGGGGCCGAGGCGGTTTGGGGGGTGGGACAATAGCCGCGCGGTTGGGATTGCTGTCTCGACGGCGGCGCGTGCGGGACGAGTGGTGAAGCGTTGGCGAGACAGCGCCCGCGCGGAAGCATGTTTCGTCAAGGGCTGGAGATGCCTTCGATTCGTCGACAAACCGCCTGAGCGATCGGCTCGCCGAGTGAATCAGCCGGTCGGGGCTGCTTTTCTCCGGTCGTTTCCGCGTGTAGGGTTGATGGCTGAGCAGGAGTTGATCCGAGCCGATCACTCGATTTCATGGCACAAGTTAGTGTCTTGCCCATCTGTCTTTCCGGCTGGACCGCGAGGTGCGGGATGGAATCCGTGATGACTCGACCTGAAAAGCATTTGAGGTCCGCTTCCAAACCCGGCGGGGAGCGTGCCGCCGTCTCCGGCCTGCCCAAGTCCGTGCTGGTTGCAGAGGATGAGCACCTAGTGGCGACCGGCCTTTGTGCGCAGTTGGCGGCGCTGGGGTGCGCGGTGGTTGGTCCGGTGAGCGACGGGCGGGCCGCGGTGCACGCGTGCGAGTTGCACGCCCCGGAGTGTGCGCTGCTGGATATCCGCATGCCGGTGATGGACGGGCTGGACGCCGCGAGGGCAATCTGGTCTTCGTTCTCGATCCCGTCGGTGTTGATCACGGCGTACAGCGATCCGTCGTACGTGGAGCGGGCGCAGCAGACGGGGGTGTTCGGGTACCTGCTGAAGCCGACGACGTCGGACGCGCTGCGGACGAGCCTGGCCGTGGGGTGGGCGCGGGCGTCGTCGGCGGTGAACGCCGAGCGGCGGGTGCAGCAGCTCGAGACCCTGCTGGCGAACCGGCGGACGATCGAACAGGCGAAGTGGAGACTCGTCGAGACCAGGAAGATGAGCGAGCCGGAGGCGCACACCTTCCTGCAGACGGAGGCTCGGAACCACCGGCGCCGGCTCATTGATGTCGCGTGCGACGTGCTGGGGCTGCCCGTGCCGGCGGGCAACGGGACCGAGAAGTAGGGTCGCGGCCGGTTGTGGCGCGGGTCAGGCGGCGGTGACGGGGTCATCGAGGCGCGAGAGCACCTGCGCGACGACGCGCTCCATCTCCTTGGCGGTGGCCATCTCCTCGACCACCACGCCGCTGGCCCCGAGCCCCGCCGCCAGGACACCCTGGCTGACGAAGTTGCAGCGGGCGATGATGGGGATGTCTGGGTGCATCTGGCGTGCCTGCTTGCAGGCGCGGAGGACGCTCTCTTCGTCGGGGATGGTGAGGATGAGGGCGTCGGCGTCGTGGATGCCGGCGGTTTCGAGGATCTCCGGGGAGGAGATGTCGCCGAAGATGATGGGGCGCCCGAGCGTGGCCTGGCGTTTGACGGTCGAGGGGTTCATCTCGACGATGGTCGAGGTGACGTGCATCTTCCTGAGTTCGTCGGCGACGGCGCGGCCCACCAGTCCGTAGCCGGCGATGATGGCGTGCTTTTTTCCGCGGGCGAACGCGGCGGCGTCCGGTTTCGTGGTGCCGACGTGCCGGCGGGCCCACGGCGCGGTGTCGATCGCGGGCAGGCGCGAACCGACCTTCACCGCGCCCAGGACCAGCGCGGGCGTGAGGATGAGGCTGAGCACCACGACGCTGACGATCTGTCCGACCTGGTCCGGCGTGAGCAGCCCGAGCCGGGGCGAGGCGCAGGCCGCGAGGATGACGATGGAGAACTCGCCCGCCTGAGCGAGGTAGACCCCGCCGCGGAACGCGAGGTTGCCCGTGGCGCCGGTGGCCCAAAGGACCAGGGCGATGACGACGGCCTTGATGCCGAGCATCAGCACCGTCATGAGGGCGACCGCGGGGAGGTGGTTCCACAGGACCTGCAAGTCCACGCTCATGCCCACGGCGGTGAAGAAGACGGCGGCGAAGAGGTCGCGGACGGCGCCGATCTGGCTCCCGAGCTGGTGCCGGAACATCGTGAGCGAGAGCATGAAGCCGGCGAGGAACGCGCCCAGGGCCGGGCCGAGGCCCACGATCTGGGTGATGCCGGCGGCGCCGAGGGCGGCGGCGATGGAGATGACGGTGGTGACTTCGCCCGAGTTGGCGCGTTTGGCGGCGATTTCGAGGGCGCGTGGGAGGATGAACTTCCCGAAGCCCACAAGGGCGGCCACGCCGAGCATGGCGATGAGGGCGTTGAGCCCCATCTCGAGGGCGACGCCCCAGGCCGAGAGTGCGTCCTGCGAGTCGAGCACGCCGGCGTTCCCGGTGCCGTTCCACTTCGCCAGCGGGGGCAGGACCAGCAGCAGGGCGATGGCGACGAGGTCTTGGAGCACGAGGACGGCGGTGCTGAGCCGGCCCTCGGCCTTGTTGAGTTCGCGGCGCTCCGCCAGGATGCGCAGCACCACCACGGTGGAGGACATCGCCAGCGCGATGCCCACGGAGATGGTTGAGGGCGCCGAGAGCCCCATGATCGCGCCGACGGGCCACAGCGCCGCCGCCGCCCCGAAGGTCAGCGCCACCGTGGCGATGACGGCGCGTCGGAGGGTGTCGCGGAGCACGCTGAGGTCCATGTGGAGGCCGATCCCGAACAGCAGGAGGATGACGGCGAGGTTCGAGATGTCGGCGACACTCTCGGGCCGCTTGATCAGGCCGATGGCGCCGGGGCCGATGAGCGTCCCGGTGATGAGGTAGGCCGGGATGGTGGGGAGCCTGAGGCGCTGGGCAAGGACCGCGACCACCCCCGCCGCCGCCAGAATGAGCAAGAGGTCCCGCAGGATCGGGGACAGGCTCGAGGATTCGCTGGCGAGGACGGCAAGGGGCATCGGGGCCGGCGTCTGGGTTGGTCCGCTGGTCGGAGTTGGGAGGGGGGCGGGAAAGGGGGGCGGGAGAGGGGGGCGGGAGAGGGGGGCGGGAGAGGGGGGCGGGAGAGGGGGGCGGGAGAGGGGGCCGATGCTAGGGCACCGTCTCCCGGGTTACCATGCGTGCGATTCACGACGGACGGAGATCGGGATGCCCACGATGACGACGCGGACGGACCTGAACGCCCTGATCGCACGCCGCGCCGTCGCCATGCGTGACGACCTGCGGCGGTACGTGGCGATTCCCACGGGCTTCAACCACGCCGCGGGCCTTGACGAACTGCGTGGGATCGTCACCGGGAGGTGCGAGGCCCTGGGTGCCGTGACCACGCTGATCCCGGGCGATCCGAGGCCCGTGTGGCTGTACGGCGGCGAGGAGCCGAGCGCCGAGGGGCGCGAGTATGTCATCCCGCCCGCCGCGGTGTGCGCTCGGGCTGGTTCGGGCGCGGGAAGCCGGATCCTCATCGCCTCGCACCTGGACACCGTTTTCGACCCGAAGGGCCCGTTTGTGAGGTTTGACCTCTCGGCGGACGGGACGCGCGGCATCGGCCCGGGCGTGGTCGACATGAAGGGTGGCATCGTCATCGCGCTGCACGCGCTGGAGGCGCTCGCCGAGGCCGGTCACGACCTGCGGTGGACGTACTTTTTCAACTCGGATGAGGAGACGGGGACGTACCACTCGGCGCGGGCGTTGGTCGCCGAGGCTCGGGAGCATGATTGGGGCCTGGCGACCGAGCCGGCGCTGCCCGATGGTTCGATCGCGGTGGAGCGGAAAGGGTCGGGGCAGTTCATCGTCGAGGCGTTCGGCACGTCGGCCCACGCCGGGCGGGACTTTGAGAAGGGCGTCAGCGCCGTGTACCGGCTGGCGCGGGCGATTGCGAAGGTGGAAGGCCTGACCGATCTGAGCGCGGGGGTCACGGTGAACATCGGCCCGCTCAAGGGCGGGCAGGCGACCAACGTGGTGCCGGATTACGCCGCGGCGTGGGGGAACGTGCGCTTCCCGAGCGCGGAGGCGAGCGAGCGTTTCCGCGCCGGGTTGGAGGCGCTGGCGGACGTGGTGGGCGAGGGTGCGGCGCGCGCCGGCCAGGTTCGGGTGCGCCATTCGCTCAATCGCCCCGCCAAGCCACGCACCCCGGGCAGCGACCGGATCGCGAGGATCGCTCAGGACGCCGGCGCGGCCCTCGGGCAGCACATCGGGACAGGGTCAACCGGCGGCGTGTGCGACGGGAACCTGATGCAGAACGCGGGGCTTCCGACCATCGACAACCTCGGCGTGCGCGGGGGCGGGCTGCACACCCACCAAGAGTGGATCGAGGTCGGCAGCCTGGTGGAACGGTGCCAGCTTTTCGCGGCGGTGCTGCTGCGGCTGTCTCAGGAGGCCCCGCCCGCGCGCGCGGGCTCGGTTCAGACGGGCGGGGAGCGTTGAAGAGTCCTCGGACGCGCGGCCGGCTCGGACGCGGTGCTCCGACTATTCGGGGTTGGCCTCGCCGGCGTTCGCGGCGGTGACGCCCTCGATTGCCGCGGCGGTCTTGTCCACCAGCACCACCGGGGTGTAGATCTCCATGCGTGGCTGGTCGGCGTCGATGCGGCCGAAGTCCTTGAGGTTCTGGACGAGGCGGGCGAGTTTTCGTTCGACGGAGACTTCGCCGGGGAGTTGGTCGCCGATGGGGCTTCCCCAGACGATGCGGTGTCCCTTGTCGGTGACGAGGACGAGTTTGGTGGCGCGGAGGTACTCGGTGAGGTCGACGCCGGAGACCTGCCGGGCGACGTCGGGTCGGTTGTGGATGAGTTTGAGGAGCGCGATGGCGGCCTGGACGTCGTTGCCGAGCCAGGGGACGCCGTGGGCGACGGCACCGGTGTCGGTGCGGGGTGCGGGCGAGGCGGGGTTGTTGATGGTGAAGAGGCGGTCGGGGGCGTTGCTGTGGGGTGGGAGTTCGAGGATGGCGCCGTCGAGCGCGACGAGGTGTTGGGCGCCGTCCTTGCGGACAACCGCCGCGGGCACGCGCCATCGGGCGGTGACGGTGACGGTGTGGTCGGCGTTGCGGCGGACGGCGTGCAGCCGCTCAAACCAGCCCGTGGCGATCAGTCGATCGGCGGCGTGTGTGAGGGCTTGCTGATCGAACGGGTCTGCGGTGAGGTGATCGCGGACCAGGGCTTCCAGGTGACTTTGGACGTTCTTGGGAATCCAGGTCCGGGGGGCGG
>CAZDYM010000088.1:0-3511 GCA_964509325.1 uncultured Phycisphaeraceae bacterium | reverse complement strand
AGGGTGAGGACGATGACGGCGGTGAGGAGCCGCGAGCCGGCGGCGAGGAGGGCGTCGACGCCGCGGGGCGTTGGGGCGTCGGGATTTAAGTCGGGGTCGTCGGACTGGGTGAGGAGGGCTTTGAGCCGTGCGATGACGCCGGGCTTGTCCGGATCGGAGGTCTGCTCGGCGGGGCGTTTCTTCCTGGGTTTGATGGTGGTTTCGGGCACGGCGGTGGTGGTGGATGGCGGGCGGGTGGCGGGTCAGCGAACGGCGCCGGCGTGGGCGTCGTGGATGGCGGCGTCGACGAGGCGGGCGCAGAGGGTGGGCATCTCGAGCCCGGTGGCGCGTGCCGCCATGGGGACCAGGGAGTGGTCCGTAAAGCCGGGCATGGTGTTGAGTTCAAGGAACCAGGCCCGGTTGTCATCGTCGAGGATGAAGTCGGCTCTGCAAAGGTGGGCGACGCCGCGGGAAGGCGGGCCGGGGATGGATTCGGCGAGTGATCGGGTGAGTTCGCCGAGCCGGTCGCGCAGGGCGGTGGGGATGGGCGGGCCGACGAGGTACTTGGTGTCGTTGCGGTTGTACTTGGCCTCGTAGTCGTAGAGGCCTTCGGCGGGGGTGATCTGGATCAGCGGGAGCGGTTCGAGGCGGGTTGGTCCGCTCGCGGAGCGCGGTTCTTGCGCGATGAGCCCGAGGGTGAGTTCGCGGCCCTTGATGAAGGGCTCGACCATGCAGGGCTTGCCCGAGGCGGCGCTGGCGGCGTGGGCACGCTGCCAGTCCTGCACGGTGCGGCAGACGTGCAGGCCGATGGTGCTGCCCTCGAAGATGGGCTTCACGACGACGGGGAGCGGAAGGGGGAGCAGGTCGTCGGACGGGTCGAGGATCATGGTGGGCGCGACGGTGAGGCCGACGCGGGAGGCGAAGGTCTTGGTGAGGACCTTGTCCATGCAGGCGCGGGCGGCGGCGAAGGCGCAACCGACGAAGGGGCGGCCGTCCTGTTCGAGGATGCGTTGAAGAGGGCCGCCCTCGCCCCACTTGCCGTGCAGCGCGGGGAAGACGCAGTCGCCCGGCATGGCGCGGAGCTGCTCGGGGGTGAGTCGGTCGATGACCCGGTAGGAAACGTCGTAGCGGCCGGTGTCGCGGAGGGCCTGGGCGATGGCGGCGGATGATCTGAGGGAGACCTCACGCTCGGCGTCGGGGCCGCCGCCGAGGACGAGGATTGCGGGGAGCGCGGGCATGATGGCTGGAGTATCGGCGAAACGCCCTGATCGGCGTCGAACCTCAGCGAGGGGGGCGAGGGGGGTCGCCGGCGGTGGGGCCGGCGGTGGGGCCGCCCGCGAGGGGCCTCCACATGTGGATCTCGACGATCGACTTCCCGTCGACGCGCGTGCCGTGGGGTTCGGTGCCCCACGCGGTGAAGCCGAGAGATTCGTACAGCCGTCGGGCGTTGGGCTGGGTCTCGGCGACGCTGAGCTGGACGGTGTCGACACCGGGCCAAGCGCGGGCGTGCTCGAGGCACGCGAGGATGAGTTGACGCGAGAGGCCACGCGCGCGGTGGGGGGCTCGGGTGTAGACGCTCCAGACGGTGGCGACGTGCCGACGTTTCACGGTTGTTTCACGGAAGATCCCGGCCGCGGCGACGAGCACAGCACCATCGAACGCGCCGAAGACGGCTTGAGTGTCGGAGTGGATGCTCGCGCGGACGAAGCC
Source organism: uncultured Phycisphaeraceae bacterium (assembly GCA_964509325.1). Classification (GTDB taxonomy): domain Bacteria; phylum Planctomycetota; class Phycisphaerae; order Phycisphaerales; family UBA1924; genus JAFLCM01. The sequence goes on along the minus strand of CAZDYM010000088.1, from coordinate 1,822 downwards.
GGGGTCGGTGTAGGCGTCGTCGCCGGGAGAGCCGATGAAGGCGTACGGCTCGGCGACGATCATCTCGGCGCGAAGACGCGCAAAGGCGTCGGCGTCGTCCGGGGTGAGGCGTCGGAAGGTCATGGGCATGGCGGAAGGCACGTTCATGGGCATGGCGGAAGGCACGTTGACCGATGCGGGCGGCGACGAACGTGGGTTCGGCGGGTTTGGCGCGAGAGAGGCGGGACGCGTGTCGTACGGGCAATGGCAGGGGAACTCCGCGGGCGCGCCACCTACGATGTCCCCCTATGCCGATACCGCGTGTTGCCATTGTGGGCCGACCGAACGTCGGGAAGTCCTCGCTGCTGAACATGCTGGCGCGGGCGAAAGTGTCCATCGTGGACCCGGTTCCCGGGGTCACTCGGGATCGGGTGTCGCATGTGTGCGAGGTGGAAGGTGAGGACGGGAAGACCAAACTGGTGGAGATGACCGACACGGGGGGCTACGGTGTGTACGTGGCCGAGGGCGGGCGGTTTGATGACGCCGGGGCGGACCTGACGAAACTCACGGCTCAGATCGAGGGTCAGATCGCTGCGGCGGTGGACCGGGCGGACCTCATTTTGTTCGTGTTCGACGCCCAGGCCGGGGTGACGGCGGCGGATGAGCAGATCTCCAAACTGCTGCGGGAGCGGGCCCTGGGCGGGAAGGGTCGGGCGAAGATCCCGGTGCAGGTGGTGGCGAACAAGGTGGACGCGGACAAGTGGGAGGCGAATGCGGCGGACGCGGCGCGGCTCGGGTTCGGCGAGCCTTGGATGGTGGGGGCGAAGAACAACTTCCGGCGGCGTGACTTCTTTGAACGGTTGTACGCGGCGCTGCCGGAACAGACGCGGGCGGACCGCTCTCAGGCGGTGGCGGACATGAAGGTGGCGATCGTGGGTCGTCGCAACGCCGGCAAGAGCAGTTTCGTCAACGCGCTGGCGGGGGAGGAGCGGTGCATCGTGTCGGAGATCGCCGGCACCACGCGGGACGCGGTGGACGTTCGGTTCGACCTGGACGGGAAGGTGTGCGTGGCGATCGACACCGCCGGGGTGCGGAAGAAGACCAAGATGCGGGAGCGGGTGGAGCACTGGGCGCACGACCGGGCGCTGATGAGCATCCGTCGCGCGGACGTGTGCCTGCTGGTGATCGACGCGGCGGAGGAGATCAGCGGGATCGACAAGCGGCTCGGGCAGACGGTGTTGGAGGAGTTCAAGCCCTGCATCATCGTGGTGAACAAGTGGGACCTTGTGGAGGGGAAGGTGGGGCGGAAAGGGACGGTGGTGACCGTCGAGGACTACCTGGAGTACATCGCCGGCGAGTTGAAGGGGATGAGCCACTGCCCGGTGGTGTTCACCTCGGCTCTTGAAGGCAGCGGGGTGCGGGAGACGATCGGGCTGGCGTTCGAGCTGCACGCGCAGGCGCGGGAGCGGGTCTCGACGAGCAAACTGAACGACATCGTGCGGGACATCCTGCGGCAGCGCGGCCCGAGCTCGCGGCTGGGTTCGCGGGTGAAGGTGCTGTACGTGTCGCAGGTGGAGATCGGGCCGCCGACGATCGTCCTGGTGGTGAACCACCCGGAGTTGTTCGCGGGCGAGTACGAGCGGTACATGCTGAACCGGCTGCGTGAGGAGACGCCGTTCAAGGAGGTTCCGATCCGGCTCATCGTGCGGGAAAGGAAGCGTGCGGAGTTGGACGATCTCTTGAGCGGGCGTCACCAGCAGCGTCGCGCGGCGCGGGGGGCAGGGGCGCGAGGGGCCGGGGCGCGGGGGGCGCCCGCGCGTGCGGGCGTCGGCCGAGTCGCTGT
>CAZDYM010000087.1:0-8904 GCA_964509325.1 uncultured Phycisphaeraceae bacterium | reverse complement strand
CCCGCCACCGCTCCGGCAACAGCGCCGGCCCCCCAGCCCAGCGGGGTCCCGGTGCCCAAGGACGATCCGAAGCGGCTGACCGAGGTCGAGCGCAAGCCGGGCGAAGCGCCCGCCAAGCCCGCCCCGGCGGGCACGCCCTACCAGACGCCCGCCAGCCCCGGCAGCGTCCCGATCCCGCCCGTGGTGCCGCAGGGCAAGGGCGTGCTGACCTTCGAGGAGACCACCAAGGACTTCGGGAAGGTGTACGACACCACCCCGCGGAAGTGGGTCGCCAAGTTCAGGAACACCGGCACCGAGAAGCTCACGATCTCGGCGGTGCGGCCCGGCTGCGGGTGCACCGCCGCCGCCCTGACCAAGTACGAGTACGAACCGAACGAGGAAGGCTCGATCGAGTTCACCTGGAACCCCACCGGCATCGGCGAGGTCACCAAGCCGGTGACCGTGACCTCGAACTGCATGAACGAGCCCAACAAGGTGCTCAGCATCAAGGCCACCATGGTGCCTCTGGTCAAGCTCGACCCGATGTTCCTGCAGGGCGGCACCATCCAAGCCGGCAACGAGCGCCCCTTGCGCCTGGTGCTCCAGAGCCGCGACAAGGAGTTCACCATCAAGTCCATCGACTTCGAGAACAACCAGACGATGGCCTGGAAGGAGGTCCCCGACGAGAGCAAGATGGTGGATGAATCGTACCCCGGGCGGAAGGCCATCGAGTTCATGATCCCCGCCGACGCCCCGGTGGGCTCGTTCATGCGGTCGGTGAACATCACCGTTCTGGCCAAGCCCGAGGGCGCCAGCGAGGCCGCCGAGAGCAAGTACAACGTCCGCGCTTTCGCGAACATCGTGGGCGACCTGATGTCCACGCCGGCGTACCTGACCGTCTCGGGCGCGAAGCCCCAGACCCCCTTCGAGACCAGCGTCACCGTCACGTCCCGGTCCGGCAAGCCCTTCGAGATCAAGAGCGCCGAGGTCGTCGACGTGCAGCCCCCGGCGGTGGCGGGCATGACCGCGAAGTACGAGGCCCTCCCGGAGAACAAGGGCTGGAAGGTCACCCTCTCGGGCAACCCCGGCTCGTACGTCGGCGCGTTCCGCGGCTCGGTGCGTTTGATCACGAGCATCGAGAAGGAAGGCCCGACCGTCATCCCCTTCAGCGGGATGTCGATGCAGTCGGTGCCGCCCGCGCCGGCGTCGATGACCCCTCCGAACGCGACCCCCGGCGCGCCCATGACGCCCCAGCCCGCCCCGGTCGCCCAGCCGCCCGTCCAACCGACGCAGCCCGCGCCCAAGGCCCCGGAGAAGAAGTGACCCTGAACGGTTGACCGGACCACACGCCGCCCGGCCCCGCGCCGGGCGGTTTTTCTTTCGGCTCGCCGCGGGCCTCATCCGCGCGGCACATCGGGGGCGGCCAGGCCGTACTCCCGCCACCGCGAGACGGGCACGTCGTCACCCGGGTCCAGATCGATTCCCGGGAACTCTCCCAGCAGTCCCCCGCCGCGGGCGACCCGGTCGGGCAGCGCCAGGCCGGCCTCTCGCATCGCGCGTGCCATGGCGCTGTTCGAGTTGCGTCCGATCAGGACGTAGGCGCCCGAGAAGACGCGGTCCCTGGTGAGCGCCCTGACCTGGGCGGCGGTCAGCCAGTACTCGGCTTCGAGCCGGTGATCCGGCTCGGAGAGGATGGGCCGGAGCGTGACGCCGGGGGTCATGCGGCTGATGCGTCCGGCCCGGGCGGGGTTGGGCGGAGGGCGGTAGTCGGTGCGCTGGGCGGTGGAACCGAACTCGACACGCACCGGGCCGTCGGGCAGAAAGAGCTCGAGATACAGGTGCCGCCCCCGTCCGGCGACGATCCAGCTGCGCAGCTCGGCACGGGTGCTCGGGCGCGGGTCGGGGCGGGAGCACGCCGCGAAGCACACCGCCGCGGCCAGCGCCGCACGGACAAACGAGCGTCGATTGGTCACGGGGAGTTGGCGGCGTGCGTCGGGCACGGGCGGCTCAGCGCGCCTTGGGCTTGGGCGCCGGCGGCAGGCGCTTCAGCCGTTCGACCATCGGGGCGAACGCGGCCTCGTTCCAGACGTACTCGGGGTTGTCCTTGGTCTTGGCGTACTTGTCGTCGAGCAAGTCCTTGATGCGGTCGATGCGGGTCTGCGGCGCCGGGTGGGTGCTGAGCCACTCGGGCTGGCCCCCGCCCCCGCCCTTTGTGGCGTCCTTGAGGATCTGCATCACCTGGAGCTGTCCGGCGGGGTTGTAGCCGGCGCGCGACATGTACCGCATGCCGAGGGAATCCGCCTCGGACTCCTCGTCGCGCCCGTACTTCAGGGCGAACAGCCCGCCGCCCTGGGTGATGACGCTGGAGACCACCTGGCCGTAGTCCGCCCCGGCGACCGCGCCGCCGATGGCCGCCCCGATCTGCAGGGCCGTGTCGCGCCCGATGCGCTGGTCGATGTGCTCGGCGGTGACGTGGGCGATCTCGTGCCCGAGCACGCCCGCGAGCTGGGCCTCGTTGCTCATCCGCTCCATCAGCGCGCGGCTCATGAACACCTGGCCGCCGGGCAGCGCGAACGCGTTGATCACGTCGCTGTTCAGCAGCGTGAACTTCCAGGGGATGTCCCTGTACTCCTTCTCGACGTGGGCGGCGACCCTGAAGCCGACCTGCGAGACATAGTCCCGCAGCACCTGGTCGGGCACCTCCCCGCCGTAGGCCCGGGTCAACTCGGGCGCGGCCTGAGCGCCCAGGGCGATCTCCTGGCTGCGCGACATCCCGGTGAACTGCACCTTCCCGGTCGCGACGTTTCGCGCACACGCGGCGGCGAGGGCCGCGCCGGCGAGCGCGAGCATGATCAGAGCGGCGGAGCGGTTCATCGGAGGGTCCTCCTGGTGCGGCGCGACGGCCCGTTCTGCGAGCATGGAAGTGTCCCAGCCACCTCCCCGTGCGGCAAGTGGTCAGCGGGACAGGCCGCCAAGGTCGACCGGCACGCGGGCCGAAGGTTCGGATCGGCGGATCACACGCCAAGGCCCGGCCCCGGGCCCGACCTTCCGCGCTCCCGCATCCCCGACGCCCGGTTGCCTTGATGCGTTGATGCCTCGATGCCTTCGGGCATCAGTGCACGCTCACCAGGCCTTGGCCCTTGTCCGGCATCGGGTCGTCGCTGCGCGCCACCCCGCCCACGACACCGGTGATCACCCGCTCGCCCGGCAGCGGGTTGAACCGCGAGCCCGCCAGCGCCACCTTGGTGTTGATCTTCATCCGGTCGGTCTTGGGCCACAGCACCATCAGGACGGCCCCCAGCGCCACGTTGGCCGCGAGCAGCTGGTACCACTTGGTCATTGCCATGAAGACCATGACGCTGGTGCCGACCACCAGGATCATGCTGACGGGGATCAGCGCCCGCCACGCCAGGCGCAGCACCTGGTCGTAGCGGATCCGCGGGATGGTCCAGCGGATCACCATCATGAAGCAGATGCTCAGCACCACCTTGGTGAAGAACACGACAAACTTCACGACCGCCGCCAGCAGGCCCGTTTCTTCGGGGCTGGTCAGCGCGACCCCCGGGAGGTGGTACCCGCCGAGGAACAGCAGGATGAAGAACGCCGACCCCGTGATCATGTGCGTGTACTCGGCCAGGAAGAACAGCGCGAAGCGCATGGCCGAGTACTCCGTGTGGAACCCGCCGACGAGTTCCTGCTCCGCCTCGGCGTTGTCGAACGGCGCGCGGTTGCACTCCGCCAGAATGCACGTGTACATCAGGAGGGCCGCCAGCGGCTGGGCCGCGATGAACCACACCCCCTCGGCCTGCTGACGAACGATCTCGCCCGGGATGATGGTCCCGCACAGCAGCAGGACCGCCAGGATCGCCAGCCCCATGGGGATCTCGTACGAGATCATCCCCGCGCTGGCCCGCAGCCCGCCCAGGAACGAGTACTTGTTGTTGCTGGCCCAGCCGCCCAGCGTGACGCCGTACACCCCGATCGCCGCGATCGCCAGCAGGTAGACAAAGCCGGCGTTGATGTTCGCCGCCATCACCTGCACCGTCCCCGCCGACACCAGTTCCCGCCCGCCCAGCGCGATCGACGGGACCTCCATCGCGCCGCCCCACGGGATCACCGCCCATCCGATCAACGCGGGCACCACCGCCGCCGCCGGGGCCAGCGTGAACAGGAACTTGTCCGCGCCGCGGGGCGTGAAGTCCTCCTTGAGCACAAACTTCAGCCCGTCCGCGAGGCTCTGCCCGAGCCCCCAGAACCCGAACCCGCGGAACAGCTTCTGCAGCAGCGGCAACCCGAGGTCAAACCCCACGCGGTTGGGCCCGATGCGGTCCTGGATGTACGCCGAGATCTTCCGTTCAAAGTAGATCAGCAGCGGGATGGTCGCCAGGATGACGTGCACCACCACCACGCCGACGATGACGCCGACGAACACCTGGGGCGGGAGCGGGAAAACGCGGTCGAGAATGTCGCTCAGCATGAGGGTTCGCGCGGGACCGGGCAGGCCCGGGGAGTCGGGGGAAGGCCCCCGGGGGAGGGGGACGCGGGTGGGGCGCCGGGATCGGGTCGTCAGTGTAGTGGCCGTGCCCATCTGCGTCGAAATCGCGGCGGAGGCGGGCCCATTCGGTTTTCATCAGGGCGTCCCGTCGCTCGATGCTCGTGCGGTCGCTGGGTCCGTCCGGGCCCGCCCGCGGGACATTCCTCCGACCACGACATGGCGCAAGGGCTGCGCGTCGGCCGCTGGGGTTCGCGGCAAGTCCGCCCGCTCATCCGAATCAGCCGGCGGGCGTCGGTTGTCCGATAGCACTGTCGTCGGTCGTCTCTTCGCGCCTGAAAGCCCACACCGGCCATGACCATCACCGGGCAAACCGCCCCCGATCTCACGCCTGAAGCGTACCGAACGCTGCAACTGGAGCGGAGTCTGTCGCTCAAGGACCACGACCCCGGCACGCGGGCCCGGGCGCTGATCGCGATGATGTCGCGGTACGTCCCGCGCTCCCCCGCGCCCCGGGTTCTGTGCGTCGGCTGCCGCAACGCCCGTGAACTCGATCACCTCGCCGCGGCGGGCTACCCCGGCGCGACGGGGATCGACCTGCACAGCGCGGACCCGCGGGTGCTCGTGATGGACATGCACGCCACCTCGTTCGAGGACGCGTCGTTCGACGTGGTGTACGCCTCGCACGCGCTGGAGCACGCGCTGGACCCGCGCCGTGCCGCGGCCGAGTTTCTGCGCGTGGTCCGCGGCGGGGGGTGGATCGTCATCGAGGTCCCGGTGCGGTACGGTCGGCGGGGCGCGGACCTGTGGGACTTCGGGTCGCCCTCGGTGGTCGCCTCGCTGTTCCCCGGGGCGGCGGTGCTGTGGTCCGACGTGGCGCCGCAGATCGGGGCCGAGAAGCAGCTCGCCGCCCGCCTGATCCTCCGCGCCCGCGCGAACGACGCGGAGGGGGCTTCGTGAGCGGGGCGTCCGCCGAACCGGCGAGCCCGCCGAGCGGGCCCGCGGCCCTGTCGGCGCGTACGGGCGACCTCGACTATTCCGTGCGCCGGTTCTTTGTGGATGAGTTCTTCACGCGCCACGCGGGCGCGCTGGCGCCGGGCTCGCGGGTGATCGACCTCGGGGGCGTTCGCGGGCCCAAGCGCGGGCAGTTCGACATCGAGAAACTGCCGCTCAACCTGGTTTGCGTCAACATCGCCGCGAAGGCCAACCCGGACGTTCGCGCCGACGCGGCGGAGGTTCCGCTGCCGGGCGGGGAGGCCGACGCGGTGATCCTCGCCGAGGTGGTCGAGCACCTGATCCGCCCGGAGGCCGTGCTCGCCGAAGCGGCGCGGCTGCTCCGCCCCGGCGGGGTGCTGCTCGCCACGGCGCCGTTCCTGTTCCGGGTCCACCCCGACCCGATCGATGTCGCCCGCTACACCGCTCAGTGGTGGTCGAACGCGCTGGACCGCGCGGGTTTCACGTCCCACCACATCGAGCCCCAGGGGGCGTTCTTCAGCGTGATCGCCGAGTTTGTCCGCGGCTGGGTCAAGCACCTCGCCGACACCGGCACGCTGTGGCCCGGCGCCCGCGACTTCGCCCCGCTGGGCGTGCGATGGCTCCGCGAGCGCGCGTTCGAGTGGGACGCCTCGGCGGCGCGGCGCGGCTCGTCCTACGAGGCGACGTACACCACCGGGTTCGGGGTTCGGGCGGTCCGCGCATGACCCCGCCCCCCGACCGGGCCCCGGCTTCCGCACCCTCGGGCAGGCCCCGCGTGTACCTGTGCCCGGGCGACGACGGCTGGGCCGTGAACGAGGACCGCCGGCTCACCGCCGCCGCGCTCGATCCGCTGGTCACCTTCGTCGATTCCCCGCGCGACGCGGAGTTCATCCACGCGTGCTGGTGGGAGCCGCTGATGGCCCTGCCGGCGAGCGCGCTGGAAGGCAAGCACGTCGTGTGCCACATGGTGGGCGATCCGGCCCGCGTCATGTCCGAGCCCGCCTTTCTTCCGGCGTTGCGCCGGGTGCGCACCTGGGTGGCGCAGTCGCGCGGGGCGGCGGCCAAGATGCGGCTGCTGGTCGACGACGTCGGGTTCGTCCCGTACGCCGTGGACGCCGATTCGTACGCCTCGCCGGCGCTCCCGCCCGGGCCGGCGGTGGCACGGGCGCTGGCCTCGATCCCTCCGGGGCGCTACGTCATCTTCAGCCTGCAGCGCGACACGACCGGGGCGTCCTTCGGCCCGGGGATGGACACACCCAAGCTGGTGAAGGGCCCCGATCTGCTGCTGGAGGTGCTCACCGAACTCCACCGGCGCGGGGCGCCGGTCACCGCTCTGCTCGCCGGCCCGCGCAGGCACTGGGTCCGCACCCGCCTCCGCGACGCGGGGGTTCACACGGTCTTCGCGGGCGAGGAGACCCCGGACGACGACTACCCCGCGAACGCCCTGCCGGCCTCGGACATCGCGCACCTGCTCAAGGCCTCGCACCTGTCGCTGACGACTAGCCGAAGCGAGGGGGGGCCGCGCGGCGTGCTGGAGGCCGCCGCCGCCGGCGTCGCCCAGCTCTCGACGCCCGTCGGTCACGCGCCCGACATCCTTCACCACGGGTCGTTGTTCAGCGACCCGATCGACGGCGCCGACCGGATCGAACGCGACATCGCCGACGGGTCGCTGCGGGCGCTGGCGCCCGCCGCCGGCGCGACCGTGCGCTGCGTCCACACCGTCGAGGCCAACCGGGTGAAGTGGGCGCGTCTGTACGGGCGTCTGGCGGGCGTCGTCGCCCCCGGGCCGAGGCGCGGCTTCGCGACCGCGTGGATCGACCTGGCGCGGAAGCCTGTTCCACCGGTGGCTTCCCGGTCGCGGCGCGTGGCGTTCTGGAACCGCTTCACCCCGCCGCCGTGGGGAGGGGGCAACCAGTTCATGACCGCCCTGATGCTGGAAGCACGGCGTCAGGGCGTCGACGCCGCCCCCAACGACCAGCACGAGCGACCCGACGCCCACGTTCTCAACAGCGTGCAGTTCGAGATCGACCGCTTCCGCGAGCGGGTGGCCCCGGGCTCGGCGCCGGTGCTGCACCGCATCGACGGCCCCATCAGCCTTCTCCGCGGCACCAGCGACGCGCTCGACCAGGACCGCGCGTGCTTCGAGATCAACCGCGCCTACGCCACGGCCACCGTGATCCAGTCGTGGCACACCCTGCGGGCCCTGCACGAGCTCGGCTTCGCGCCGGTCAATCCCGCGCTTGTGACCAACGCGTGCGATCCGGCCCTGTTCCACGCGGGTTCCCCGCCCGGGGGCGCGGGGACGCCCCGGCCTGGGCCGCTGCGTGTCATCGCCACCGCCTGGTCGCCCAACGTCGGCAAGGGGGCCCGGGTCTTTGAGTGGATCGACGAGCATCTCGACCCTTCGAGGTACGCCTTCACGTTCGTCGGCAACACGCCGGCCAAACTGCGGCACGCCAGCGTGGTCCCCGCGCAACCCTCGGGCGAACTGGCCGAACTGCTCCGCCGGCACGACGTGTACCTCGCCGCCAGCCGCAACGATCCCTGCTCCAACGCCTTGATCGAAGCGCTCGCGTGCGGGCTGCCGGCGCTGTACCTCGAATCCGGGGGCCACCCGGAGATCGTCCAGTTCGCCGGCCTGCCCTTCACCCACCCGGCGGAGATCCCCGGGCTGCTCGACCGCCTCGCCCTGCACCTCGACACGTACCGGCGTCTGATCCGCATCCCCACCATCGCGGAGATCTGCGGGTGCTACCTGCGGCTGCTGTTCGCGCCGGGGGTCTGAGCACGCCGCCGCGTGCCTCCGGCGTCGAGCCCGGGACGGTCACCCTCGACCCAGCGCCTCCCGCACCGACTGGGCGTTGGTCGTGTGCCCCAGGCCGATCGCGGCGTACTCGGCCAGCGCCCGCTCGAACGCCTGCCTGGCCTCCTCCACCCTTCCCAGAAGGGTGAGTGCGCGTCCGCGACGCTCCGCCGCCAGAGCCAGCCCCTGACGGTTCCCGAGTTCCGCGTGGATCCTCGCGGCGTCATCGAAGCAGGCGAGCGCCGCCGCCGGGTCCGTTTTCAGGAGCAGCCCGCCGCGGTTCCCGATGTTCCGCGCGACGCTGGCCCGCGCGCCCATCTCGCGGTTCAGCGCCTCGGCTTCGGCGAGGCACTTGAGCGCCCCCGCCACGTCACCCGCCATCTCGAGCGCCAGGGCGCGGTTGCCCATGGTGCGGGCCAGGGCCGACTTGTTGCGTGTGCCGCGGTAGACCGCCTCGGCGCGGTCGTAGCAGGCGAGCGCCGACGCGGGGTCCCCGCGTGAGGCCAGCGCCAGGCCGCGTCCGCCGACGTTCCGTGCCGTCCCGCCCTGGTTGCCCATACGCTCGAACGCGTCGCCCGCGCGGGTGAAGCAGTCGATCGCCTCGTCGATCGTTGCGTGCTGCCACAAGGCGCGCCCGCGACAGCCCAGGGCGCGG
>CAZDYM010000086.1:0-8971 GCA_964509325.1 uncultured Phycisphaeraceae bacterium | reverse complement strand
ACGCCTACCGGCGGCTCGCCGTCGCCCGCCCGTGCGCGGAGCTCGCCGCCGCCGAGAAGGCGTTGATCGACGCCTACGGCACGCCGCCCGCCCCCGCGCGACGCCTGCTCGAGATCGCCGCGCTCCGCATCGGCGCCCATCTCGCCGGGGTGCGATCCATCCACGTGAGGGAGCAGGACGTGATCATCCGCTGCGACACGCCCGCGCCCGTGGTCCGGGCGCTCGAAGGCGTCAAGGGCACGGTGAGGCCGATCGCCCCGCGCCCGGGCGAGAAGCACCACGAGGTCTACTTCCGCCCGCCCAGCAGCTTCCTCGACGGGGCGTCGCTGCTCACCGTCCTGCGCCGACGCTTCGCGCCGCACTCCGGCGCCGCCGACCCCGCTTCAGGTCCGTGACGGCGGCGTCAGCGACACGCCGACCCGCGGACGGTTCGGCGGCCTGTCACCCCGCGCGATCGTGCCCCACCGGCTTGCCGCTCTCGCCCCACGCCTTGAACCCGCCCTCCAGCGAGTAGACGTTCACGAAGCCCATGCGTTTGAGCGTGTCCGCGGCGAGCGCCGACCGGCTGCCGCCCCCGCAGTAGCACACGATGGGACGCTCGAGGTCGGCGTCCGTCGCCGCGTGCCCGAAGGCCGCCTGCTCGATGTCGCGCTCCAGCACGCCCCGGGGCACGGGCACCGATCCCGGCACGTAGCCCCGCGCCCGCTCGTCCGGCTCGCGCACGTCGATCACGACCGGACGCGGGTGCTCGCGCGCCTCCATCATCGCCACCAGCTCATCGCAGTCGATCTCCGGGACACGCCGCAGCGCGTCCTGGGCCAGGTCCTTGAGGGTCATCTTGAGGGGCATGGACAAACCTAGGAAGGCAACGGCGCCGGGGCGTGCTCGCGCTCGATCGCCCGGCGGATCTCAAGCTCGCGCGACACCGCCTCCATCGGCAGCCGCATCCGCCGACCGGAGACCTCGATCTCCGCCAGCGTGCCCGCCAGCCTGGTTTTGACCGGCGTTCCGTCGCCCGGGAACGACACGTGCTCCCACGGGATCGACAGCCCCGGCGCCATCCCCATGAACGAGAACACCGGCGTCAGGTGCAGGCACGCGTCGTCCGCCGCGTAGGCCATCGCGTTGTTCATCGGCACCTTCCCCGCGACGAACGTCGGCGCGATCCTCTCCCGCGTGCCCTCCATCGGCGCCCGCGCCGGAAAGGCCCGCGAGAGGGCCACCCAGCCGCACGCCCGCAGCAGCCCGCCGGTGACCGCCGTCCCCACCGCGAACGGCAGCGCCATCGCGGCCACTCCGACGGGGACCCCGATCTGCGGAGACGCCGTGACCGAGACCAGCGCGCCGACCACGATGCCGTCCACGATGAACAGCAGCGTCAGCATGATGACGATCTGCCTCCTCGTCATGATGAGCCGATGCTAGCCCGTGAAGGGTGCCGGCACGTTCAGCGCCCGCGGCGCAGCGCCAGGGACGCGATCATCAGCGCGAGGGCCACCGCGCCCGCCGGTGTCGGGATCGAGAACACCCGGGCGTCGTCCAGCAGCGCCCCGATGTTGTCCCCGCCGTGGTTCTCGAACGACAGCCGAACCGCCGTCGGGGCCGCCACCGGAACGTCGAACGAGTACGCCTCGAGCGGCTGCGACGCCAGCACGTGGAAGGTCTGGACCCAGTCTCCGAACCGCACCGTCACCTCGTCCGTCGCGGCGTTCCGGCGGTTCCCCGCCAGCGAGAACTCCACCCGATAGGTCCCGGGATCCAGCGAAAACTCGGGCGAGGCCAGCACCCCGGCGTCGTTCGTCGATCCGTCCAGGTCCACGTACAACCCCATGCCGGGCAGCAGGTCCCAGAGCCCGTTGCCGATCAGGTCCACGCTGCCGTTCGAGACGCTCCAACCGGAGAACCCGCGGAAGTTCAGCGCGCCAACGCCGCCGTGCTGGTTGTCGAAGTTCTCATCCAGCACGATCGGCCCGGCGAGAACGGGCCGCCCGGCGCCCACACCCACCATCCACACCGCCACGATCATCAGGATCATCACGCGACGCATGGGGCCTCCTTGTCCCTTCATCGAGAGGGGGCTGGCCTTGCAGCGTCCGATTGCATCATCCGGGCGTCCAGCCCCGCCCCTGGGCCGCCGCGCTGGCGGGGCGTTATCGCCCGTCAGAAACCGATCCCGCCGCGCCGTCGCTCACTCTTCACCCGCGGGCAGTTCCCGGTCGTCCACCCGCGCGATGTCCGCCCCGAGCGCCTTGAGCCGCAGTTCCATCTTCTCGTACCCGCGGTCGAGGTGGTACACGCGGCGCACGATGGTGCGGCCGCTCGCCGCCAGGCCCGCGAGGATGAGCGAAGCGCTGGCCCGCAGGTCGCTGGCCATGACCGGCGCGCCCACCAGTTCGCGCACCCCGCTCACGACGACCGTCGGGCCCTGCCGGAACAGTTGCGCCCCCATCCGTCCCAGTTCCGCGACGTGCAGGAACCGTTCCTGGTAGATCCGCTCGGTGATCACGCTGTTCCCGTGTGCCAGCGTCAGCAGGGCCATCGTCTGCGCCTGCAGGTCGGTGGGGAACCCCGGGTGCGGCTGGGTGGTCACCTGCGCCGGGCGCAGCACCCGGTCCGAGGACACCTCCACGGTCATCGCCATCGGGTTGGAATCCCGGCCCTCGACCGGCCTGACGTGAACCCCCACGCTCTCGAACACGTCCTGCAGCGCCATCAGCGCGTCCATCGGGACGTTCTCCAGCGTCAGGTTCCCGTTCGTGATGGCCGCCGCCATCATGTACGTCCCGGCCTCGATCCGGTCCGCGATCACCTCGTGGGTCGCCCCGTGCAGTTCCTTCACCCCCTCGATGACCACCCGGGGCGTGCCCGCACCTCGCACGTGCGCCCCCATGGCGTTGAGCAGGTTGGCCAGATCGACCACCTCGGGCTCGCACGCCGCGCACTCGATGACGGTGACCCCTTCCGCCAGCGTCGCCGCCGACATCACGTTCGCCGTCCCCAGCACGGTCGAGCCGAACGGCCCGCCCAGGAACACCCGCGCCCCGCGCAGCCTCCCCGAGACCGGCGCCCGCGCCACGATGTCCCCCTGCTCCAGACTGATGTGCGCCCCCAGCGCCCGTAGGCCACGCAGGTGCAGGTCCACGGGGCGGTCCCCGAACGCGCACCCCCCGGGCATCGACACCCGCGCCTGCCCGCGCCGGGCCAACAGCGGCCCCAGCACGCAGATGCTCGCCCGCATCGTCCGCACGATGTCGTACGGCGCGTGAACCTTCGAAGCGTCGTCCGCGCGGAACGAGAGGTCGATGCCCTGCTCCGTGCTCGCCAGTTCGCCCTGCGAGACGCCCAGTTCCGCCAGCAGCCGGCGCAGGTTCGCGATGTCCGCCAGCCGGGGCACCCCCTTGATGTGCACCGGCTGATCCGTCAGCAGCGTGGCCGCCATCAATGGAAGGCTGGCGTTCTTTGAACCGTTCACGCGGAGGCGACCCTTGAGACGGTTGCCGCCCTGGATGACGAATGCGTCCATGCTGTGCTGCTCGCTTGCGGCCCCGCGGCTTCGCCGAAGGGTCCGGGAATGGTGCGGGAACTCTAGGTGAGACGGGGTCCCTTCGGGGCCGGGCCGTCCTCACAAACCTCAACGCTTCACTCATCGGCACACGCGGCGCTCCGTCAACGCAAAACCCGTCCCCGAGGCTTGCCCGCTCCGCCGCCGCATCGCAGGGTTGGACAGACCGCCCTCGCCGGGTGAGCCCGGGGGATGGACCGGGGGGAATCCCCGGCCGGGCGGAGCAGTGATACCCAGGCCGCCCCTCGTGGCAAACGCGTCCGGCCCGTCGCCGCACGCGGGAGGGGGCCGCCCATCGCCCTGTCGGTCTTTCCGAGGAGTTGTCCGATGAATCGCAACCCGAAGCCCATGACCAAGTTCGTGCTCACCGCGGCCGGCCTCGCGACCGCCGCCGCGTTGGTGCTGTCCAGCGGCGGCCCCGCCGTCGGCCAAGGGACCACCGACCGCTTCGCCGGACTGCCCAACGAACTGAACCTGGTCGGCGTCTGCCGCGACTTCCGCTGGCGCACCGAGACCAACGGGCACCCCGACTTCCAGCGTCAGCCCGCGGGCGGCTTCGGCATGTACACCGGCAACGTCGAACCCAACCTCGACCGCGACGGCAAGCCCGTCTTCAAGGGCGGCGGCCGCAAGGTCAGCGCCCAGTGGCGCGACTCGGCCCGACGGAACATCAACCCCGCCATCTACGACTCCTCCAGGGGTGACACCGCCGGCTCCTTCACCGGCGGCGCCGACCCCGGCGGCATCGCCTCCGCCGATTCCTTCGCTCAGTGGTACCGCAACGTCCCGGGCGTCAACATGGCCAAGGAGATCCCCGTCACCCTCAAACGCCAGTCCGGGACCAACCTCTACGTCTTCGACGACCGGACCGACCCCCTGTACTCCGGCCGCGGCGGCTTCTTCCCCATCAACAACGACCTCTTCGGCAACTCGCCCGGCCAGTCCAAGAACTTCGGCTTCACCTTCGAGCTCGCCACCGAGTTCATCTACAAGCCCAACGAGAACCAGTCCTTCACCTTCATCGGCGACGACGACGTCTGGGTGTTCATCAACGGCAGGCTGGTCATCGACATCGGCGGCGTCCACGGCGCCACCAGCCAGACCATCCAACTCGACCGCCTCGGCGACCTGATGCGGCCCAACGCCCGGAACACCCTCACCCTGTTCTTCGCCGAGCGCCACACCACCCAGTCCAACTGCCGCATCGAGACCACCATCAACCTCAAGCCCGCCCAGCTGCCCAACACGTCGAACATGTACGACTGATCGCGCCCCGAGAACCACGCCTTTCCCTCCTGAGACCCAGGGGTACCGCCACGCCACGCCCCGCGCCCCGCGCGGGGCGTGGTCGTTCCCGCGTTCGACGCGGGGTTGCGTCGCTCCGCCGCCGGGGTCAGTTCGGGCACGCCAGCCCGAACCGGCTGAGGAAGAAAGTCAGGTCCGCCGTGTCGGTCGCCCCGCTGCAGTTGAAGTCGCCGCGCGGGTCGCGCCCGTACGAGCCCAGGAACTGCACCAGGTCCGGGGTGTCGACCGTCCCGTTCACGTTCATGTCCGCCGGGCACGGGTTGCAGTTGAACTGCCCGCAGGTGGTCCCCACCCCGCCGAAGAAGAACCCGCCCTGGTTCAGCAGGCAGTCCTCCTCGGTCGTCACGGTGCACGAGCACCGCGTCAGGCAGCAGGCCCCGTTCTGGGCGGTGGGGGCGCAGTTCAGCGTGCCGTACCAGACGTCCCCGCAGGGAACGCCCTGGAAGAACTGCGGCGAGACAAAGGCGTTGTACGTTCCCGGCTCGAGCGTCGCCGTCACCACCACGTCCTGGCACGCGTTCCCGATCGCGCCGGCGTACGCGAACACGTCGTTGCAGTCGTCGTTCAGGATGAACGCCTGCACGAGAAACTCCGCCCGCACGGTCCACGTCACCACCGACTGCTGCGTCACCGTGAAGCGGAACCAGTCGGTGTCGCGCCCCAGCCCGCCGCTCACGTCGGTGTTGAACACGCCCGATTGCCCGCACACCGTCTGCCCGCACGCGATGGCCCCGCGCGCCGCCGCCGCCGTCCCGCACCCACCGTTGGTGGCATCGATATAGAACGCGCCGCAAGGCGGCTCGTTCTCCGCCGTCGAGCCCCCGGGGCACGTGACGGCGCAGGTGGGCGCGCAGCTCGCGGCGCCCGTGCACGGGCCGGCGTCGGACGCCGAGATGACGAAGTTCCCGCTGTCCCCGGTGTCGCCCGCGACGAGGATCGAGTACAACTGATTCGGCACAGAGCACCAGGATGTCTCCGACGCCAGCCCGCACTCCACCGTCGCGTTGTCGTTCGCCGCCACGCACACCAGCGACTGCGGCGTCTCGCAGTCGCCGCAGAACACCTTGATCCGCGTGTCGAAATCCGTCTCCGGGTTGCACGTTGAAACGCTGATCCGGCGCCCGGTCCCGAGCACCTTGTACCACACCCCGGACCCCGGCGCCCCCGGCCCGCACTCGGGCTGGTCCCCGGGCTCGTCCGGCGCCGCGAACAGCGTGTAGCCCGCCAACGAGCCGGGCACCGACAGCATCGGCGTGCTCTGGTCGCACGAATCGTTCCCCGGCGGGCTGATCACCGGGCAGTTCGCCGCCGCGCACGTCACGCCCTCGCCCTGGAACACCCCCTGGACCACCGCGCACGCCGCGAACGTCGTCGACGAGCACGACCCCCCCGCCAGGCAGCACGCGCCGAAAGGCGTCGTCGCCGGGCACGAGCACTCGATGTCCACCTTGAACACGCCCCGGCTCAGGTTGTCGTACGGCAGGATCTGGATCAGGTACTCGGCGCCGGGGGACGTGTTGAAGCACACCCGCGAGAACCGCCCCGTCGGCCCGCACCCGGTGTCGTCGTTGCACGCCAGGAACGTCGGCTGCGTGCACCCGTTGATCGCCAGGTACACCACGATGATCGTGTCCGTCGGCACCGGGTCGAGGTTCGACGTGTCGCAGGTCGTCACCGACAACCGCGACCCCGTCCCCTGGATGCGGTACCACACCGACCCCACCGTCTGCGCCGACGCGCACGCCGGCGCCGATTCCCCCGTGCTAAACGTCGCGTTCCGCAGGTCGGCGAACACCGTCGAGTTGCACGTCACCAGCGGCGCGTCCGCGCACAGATCATTGAACGGCGGGTCGCACACCCCGGGGAAGCAGAAGTTGTCGTGGCCCTGGTACCGGCCCCCCAGCGCGTTGCACTGCGTCGGCCCGTTGGTCTCCACGCAGTCGCTCGCGCCCAGGCAGCACCCCCCGATCGGGCACCCGCCGCACGTCACCCGCATCCAGTACCGCTTCCCGCACGCCACGTTCCCCTGGTTGAACTCCGGTGCCGTGAACAGCCACCACGTCCCCGGCCCCAGGCACGTCCGCACCTCTCCGGTCTGGTTCGCCGACACCACGGTGAACGGCTGAACCCCGCTCGCCAGCGCGCACACCGGCGCCCCGTTCGTTCCCGCGATGAAGCCCACGATGGCCTTGTACTCCGCCGAGAACGTCAGCACCACCTCGGTCGGCGCGTTCAGCGAGATCTCGTACCAGTCGGTGTCCCGAGTCGCCCCGTTGAGCTGCGCCGTCCCGCACACGGTCTGCCCGCAGAGGATCGGCGAGAACACCTGGAGGCCCGAGTTGCACCCCGAGTTGAACGTGTCCTGCGGGAAGCCGCAGTTCAGTTCGCCCTCCGGCGCCGAGTTCGGCGGGCACGAAAACACCCGGAGCCCTTCGCCGCTGTCGTCTCCCCTCCACTGGGGCGAGGAGCCAGCCGCCGCCGGGTTCACCGCCGCGAACGACGCCGGTTCCACGGGCGCTTTGGTCCCGATCGGGGCCTCCCCGCCGCCCCAGACCGCCGCGCACGAGAAGAGGGACACCGCCACCGCCAGAATGTTCAACGCTCTTCTCATCTCGCTCCCGGGGGACTGATGTTCCGACGCTTCAGACAGTACGCCCCGCGGCGGGACCAGTTCCGCGCCCCAGGTTCCCGATGGGACCACCCCCGCGCGCCCGCCACGCCGCCGGCTCATTTCACCGATTCCGCACGGATGTACGGTGTATGAACGGGTCTTGGTTGACTTGGCTCGAAACCGCCCTTCGACTACCTTTCCGCCAGGAGCGGCCCGCGCCGCCCCGAGTCAGGTCGGACGCGCATCGAGCCCGAGCCGCTTCGCCGATCCCTGGACCGTCCCCGCTTGGGCTTGATGGACCCGCGCCTCATGAAGATCTATGTCGGAAACCTGCCTTACTCCTCGACCGATGCGTCGCTGCGCGACCTCTTCGCCCAGCACGGCACCGTCACCTCTTCCTCTGTCGTGATGGACCGTGAGACCGGACGCTCCCGCGGCTTCGGCTTCGTCGAGATGGCCAACGACGACGAGGCCCAGGCCGCCATCAATGCGCTCAACGGCTTCAACTACGAGGGCCGCGCTCTCACCGTCAACGAGGCGCGACCCAAGGAACCCCGCTCGTTTGGCGGTGGTGGTGGCGGCGGTGGTTACGGCGGGGGCGGTGGCCGCGGCGGCTACGGCGGCGGCGGCAGGGGCGGCTACGGCGGCGGTGGTGGTGGCGGCGGGGGGGGCGGCCGCGGCGGCCGCGATCGCGGCGACCGCTCCGACCGCTGGCAGTAACCCGTCCCTCCACAACACCCGTGAACTCCAGTTCCGCATCCACAGGGCCGCATGCACGGCCCTTTTTCATTGCTCCTCTCGCCGAACCCAGTTCTGGATCTCATCCCACTCCCCCGCATCATCCGACCGGCCCGCTCGTTCGAACCCATGCGTGCCACGACGGGCACGCCGGACGCACCACCGGCCCCCCGAACTTCGTTTCGTGACCTTCCAGCGCCCATGACGATCCGACGCAGCCAGCCCGCCGCCTTCATCTTCGCGAGCGCCGTCAGTCTGCTCACGCCGGCGCTCGGCGCTCAAGGGCAGCCCCCTGGTAACCCACACGCCCCGCCGCCGCCCGATCCCGCGCTGCTCCAGAGCCCTGTCGAGGGCCCCCGCCCGCCTCAGGCCGCGCCGAACCCATCGGACGAGAAACCGCCCGCGCTGACCCGCCTCGACCTCGCCCTCGCGTTCATCCGCTTCGAGCGGGCCTTCTCGGAAGCCCGGCCCACCGGCGAGGACCTCGTCCGCGCCAACCGCGTGTTCGACAACGCCACGTTCGCGTTCTTCCGCGGCGGCCGCGGGCGTGCGCTCCACGATCTCAACGCCGAAACGCTGCGGATGATGCACGCGCCGGACGCCGAGATCAGCGGCGCGGCGCGCCGGGCCGCCTCGCTCCGCGTGCGCGTCGAGCCGCCGGTGTGGGTCTATTACACCGACCCTGCCCCCGCCGTCGTGGTCCGCGCGCACGAGCAGGAGCCCGGCGCCGGCACCGTCCCCGAAGCGCCGGCCCG